>DASUME010000312.1:0-4010 GCA_036277895.1 Polyangiales bacterium | reverse complement strand
CGAGCTGTCGGTCGAGGCGCTGGCCGATGCGTTCGCGGTGCTGTGGGGCATGTCGCTGCAGCTGGTGCCGCTGGTGCCACGCCGGCTGGGCTCGAACATCTACGGCGCGCTGCTGCTGATCCAGCAGGTCGAGGCCCTGCGCCGCCCACTCGACGAGCGGCTCGGCCACGCGCGCACCGAGTTCGTGCTGCACCTGGCGCTGGCCTGGGCGCAGGGCTGGTCGCGGCGGCCGATGAGCTCGCTGGTGAGCCTGAGCGAGAAGCTGGTCAGCCTGCGCGAGCTGCGCGCGCGGCGCGTGCTGTTTCAGCAGTGGGCGGACGTGTTGTTCGCGCACGAGCCCAACGAGGGCATCACGCAGGCGGCGCTCGATCGACCGCTCGATCTTCCGAATGGTCCGCTGGAGAACTACGGCGACCACGTGTGGCAGCTGGCCGCCAGCGCCTTCGCGGTCAGCCTGGCCACCACGCGCAGCCCGGCCCGCGCGGTGGCGGCGGGCTTCGCGGCGCTGCCGCAGCCGGCGCGGCTCGGGCGTGAGCTGTTTGCAGCGGAGCTCGGTCGCGTGTTCGCGCGCCAGGGCATGCTCGTGCTCTCGCCGCCGGCGCTGCGCAGGCTCGACCGCATCGACACGCTGGTACTGCCGGCGGACCTGGTCGCGCGCGAGCAGTTCCTGGTGGGCGACGTGTTCGCGCTCAAGGGCATCAGCCGGCAGGAGGCGCTCGGGCGCGCGCGCCGGCTGTTCCGCGCGGAGCGTCCGCTGCGCGTGCAGAAGAACGAAGGCTACGCGCTCGGCCCGGCGCGGCTGCTGCCCGGCGCGCTGGGCGGCGAGATCGAAGCGGCGGTGCAGGAGCGCGAGTCGCGTGGCGCGCTGGTGCTGGCACTCGCGCGCGACGAGCAGGTGCTCGGCCTGGTCGAGGTGCACATCTTCCCCGAAGGCGGCGTCGTGGATGCGCTGCGTGCGGCGCGGAAGGCCGGCCTCTCGATCGTGCTCGCGGCCGACGACCCGAACCAGACCGAGGGCCTCAACCCCGACCAGGTGATCGGCCTGACGCTCGGCCTGGGCGCGGGCATTCGCAAGCTTCAGGAAGCCGGCAAGGCCGTGTGCTTCGTCGGCCGCGGGCCCTCGGAAGGCTATGCGGCCGCGGACCTCGGGCTCGCGCTGTGCGTGCGCGACAAGCCCACTCCATGGGGCGCGCACGTGCTGTGCCCGGACGACACGCGCTCGATGGCGACCCTGATCGCCGCGATCGCAGGGGCGCGCTCGGTGTCCGCGCAGAGCGTGCGGCTCGCGCTGGGGGCGACGGCGATCGGTACGCTGGCATCGGCGGCGGGGCAGAAGCCGGCGGCCGGGCGACGCGTGATGTTCGTAGTCAACGCGGCCTCGCTGGCCTCGATGCTGAACGCGGTGCGGCGCACGGCGATGGTCGACAAGCAGACGCGCAGCGCGGCCGATCCCACGCCGTGGCACGCGCTCGGCGTGCAGGGTGTGTTGGCGCGGCTCGGCACCTCGATGGAGGGCCTGTCGGGCGACGAGATCCATCGGCCGGAGTCGCGCGAAGAAAAGCCCGCGTGGCTGCAGCTCGGGCAGGCGATCCAGAAGGAGCTCTTCAGCCCGCTGTCGCCGCTGCTCGCGCTCGGTGCGGGCATCAGCGCGGTGGTCGGCTCGGTGGCGGATGCGGGCATCGTCGCGGGTGTGGGCGGCATCAACGCGCTGATCGGTGGCGTGCAGCGCTTCAAGACCGAGCGCGCGATCAGTGAGCTCGGCAAGGTCACCGAGGGCAAGGTCCAGGTGCGCCGCAACGGGCGTGTCGTGGTCACCCCCGTGGATGCGCTGCAGCGCGGCGACCTGGTGCTGCTGTCGCAGGGCGACCTGGTGCCGGCGGACTGCCGCATCGTCGAGTCCGAGGGGCTCGAGGTGGACACGTCGTCGTTGACCGGCGAGTCGCTACCGGTGCGCAAGGGGCCGGCGCCGTCGTTCGCGGAGAGCATCGCGGACGTGACCTCGATGTTGTACGCGGGCACCAGCGTGGCCGCGGGCACCACGCTCGCGGTGGTGGTGGCCACGGGCGACGAGACGGTGGCGCGGCGTGCGGTGCAGGCCACGCCGGACGAAGCGCGCGGCGGTGTGGAGGCGCGCCTGCGCGAGCTGATGCGGCTCACCGGGCCGGTCGCGTTCGGTGCGGGTGCGGCGCTGGTGGCGGCGGGCATGCTGCGCGGGCGCAGCGTGGGCGACCTGGTGACCACCGGCGTGGGCCTGGCCGTGGCCGCGGTGCCGGAGGGCCTGCCGGTGCTGGCGACCGCCGCGCAGCTCGCTGCGGCGGGGCGCTTGTTGAAGCACGGCACGCTGGTGAAGAACCCGCGCGCGATCGAGGCGCTCGGCCGCGTCGACGTGCTGTGCATGGACAAGACCGGCACGCTGACGCGCGGGCAGATCGAGCTCAGCCACGTGCACGATGGCGACACCGAAGAAGTCGTGAGCAAGCTGAGTGGGCGTCGCCGTGACGTACTTCAGATGGCGCTGCGCGCGGTGGCGCGCGATCGCGCGGACGTGATCGACCCGCTCGATGCGGCGCTGGTGTACGCGTCCAAGGGCTCGCGCGCGAGCATGCCCTCCACCTACGAGCGGCTGGCCGAGCGCGCGTTCGAGTCCGGGCGCGGCTTCGAGGCGGTGCTCGGCAAGAGCGCCGACGGGCTCTCGATCTACGTGAAGGGTGCGCCGGAGCACCTGCTCGCGCGCTGCGACGAGGTCCGCTTCGGAGAGCAGAAAGAGTCGATCGCGAGCGGCGAAAAGCGCATCCGCGCGGAGATCGATCGGCTGACCGGGCGCGGGCTGCGCGTGATCGGCGTGGCGGTACGCGCGCTGAGCCAGACGCTCGAAGATCCGCGCGAGGAGCTCAACGAGCCGCGCGGGCTCACCTTCGTCGGCTTGATCGCGTTCCGCGATCCGGTGCGCGAGAGTGCGCGGCGTGCGATCGAAGAGCTCGGCAAGGCGGGCGTGCGCACGGTGATGATCACCGGCGATCACCCGAACACGGCGCACGCGATCGCGGAGGACGTGAACCTGCAGGGCGCGTCGAGCGTGCTGCACGGGGCGCAGATCGCGCAGATGGACGAGCACGAGCTGGAGCTCGCGGTCGAGCGCACCAGCGTGTTCGCGCGCGTGACGCCGGCGCAGAAGGTCCGCGTGGTGCGGGCGCTGCAGCGCGCAGGCCACGTGGTGGGCATGGTCGGCGACGGCGCCAACGACGCGCCGGCGATGCGCGTGGCAGACGCGGGCATCGCGGTGGGCAAGACCTCCACGGACGCCGCGCGCATGGCCTCGGACATCGTGCTCACCGAGCCGCGCATCGACACGCTGCTGGAGATCGTGGTCGAGGGACGCGCGATGTGGACCGCCGTGCGCGACGCGGTGTCGATCCTGGTCGGCGGCAACCTGGGCGAGATCGGGTACAGCGTGGCGATCGGCCTGCTGACTGGGCGCGCGCCGCTGAACCCGCGCCAGCTGCTGCTGGTGAACTTCCTGACCGACGTCGCGCCGTCGATGGCGATCGCGCTGCGTGCGCCGAGCGTGAAGGACCTGCGCGAGCTGCGCGAGGCGACGCCGGAGATGGCGCTCGGCGCGCCGCTCGACCGCGAGATCTTGAGCCGCGCGTTCACCACCGCGCTCGGGGCGGGCGGCTCGTGGATGTCGGCGCGCGTGACCGGCGGCAGCGTGCGCGCGCGTACGGTGGGCCTGGTCGGCCTGGTGGGCACGCAGCTCGGGCAGACGCTGCTGAAGGGCCAGCAGAGCCGCGCGGTGTTGTGGACGGGCCTCGGCTCGTTCGCGGCGCTGGGCTTGATCATCCAGACGCCGGGGCTGAGCCAGCTGTTCGGCTGCACGCCGCTCGGTCCGGTGGGCTGGACGCAGGGCATCGCGTCGTCGGTGACGGCGACCATCGCCTCACCGCTGGTCGACAGCGCGGTCGGCAAGGCCGCGGATCTGTACGCGGTGCTGCGCGCCGCCACGGCGCCGA
>DASUME010000311.1:0-12764 GCA_036277895.1 Polyangiales bacterium | reverse complement strand
GCCGCCAGCTCGTGCAGCTCGTCTCGGGCCGGCCCGACGGCATCCGCATGCTCACCCGGGTGGTCTCGTTCGGCTTCAAGTACGGGCTACCCCAGGACGCGGATCTGGTGTTCGATCTGCGCTTTCTCCCGAACCCCCACTTCGTGCCGGACCTGCGCCCCCAGAGCGGGCTCGACGCCCCGGTGCGCGACTACGTATTGGGGACGGCGGAGGGAAAAGAGCTGCTCGAAGATCTGTCTACGCTGCTCGCCAAGCTCTTGCCGCGGTACGCTGCGGAGGGCAAATCGTACCTGACGATCGGCATCGGGTGCACGGGCGGCCGTCACCGATCGGTCGCGATGGCAGAAGCGCTGGGGGCTCGCCTCACGCAGCCGGTGATCGTCGGGCATCGCGACGTGGAGCGGTCGGGCAAATGAAGGCGGGGAAGTGAGTATGGAGACGCGCGCCACGTTCGAGATCGTGAATCGCCTCGGCATGCACGCGCGCGCCGCGACCAAGCTCGTCCAGACCGCGTCGCGCTTCCGCTGCGAGGTGCAGATCGAAAAGGATGGCCACGTGGCCAACGCCAAGAGCGTGATGGGCGTGCTGCTGCTCTGCGGCCACCAGGGCTCGATGATCACCGTGCTCGCGCGCGGCGACGACGCGCAAGACGCGGTCAGCGCGATCGGCGAGCTGATCAACGATCGCTTCGGCGAGCCCAGCTGATGGGTGGAACACGCCAGGTGTTGAGCGGCATCGCCGCTTCGCCAGGCGTGGCGGTGGGCAGGGTCTGCTTCTTCGACAGCGGCCAGCTCTACGTGCCGCGGCGCTACGTACAGCGTGACGGAGTCGAGGCGGAGATCGCGCGGCTGCACGCGGCGATCGAGGAGTCGCGCCAGGAGCTCGACACCATCCGGCAGCGCATCGGCGCGGTGCCCGAGCATCGCTTGTTGCTCGACGCGCAGCTGTTGATGCACCGCGACGAGCTGCTGATCCATGGCGCGGTGGAGCTGCTGCTGGAGCGCTCGATCAATGCCGAGTGGGCGCTGGCCCAGGTCACCGAGCGCATCGCCGAGCGCATGCGCGGCGCCAGCGAAGCGTACTTCCGCGAGCGCGCAGGCGACGTGAAGAACGTGGGGGAAAGAATCCTCCGGAAGCTGGTCGGTGGGCCCGCGCTGCTGCCGCAGATGGCGCCCGACAGCGTGATCGTGGCGGACGACCTCGGGCCCGCGGATGCGGCGCTGCTGTTGCGCGGCACGGCGTGTGGGATCGCGATCGATCTCGGCAGCGCCTCGTCGCACACGGCGATCCTCGCGCGCGCGCTGGAGATCCCTGCGGTAGTCGGCGCGCGGCAGCTGTCGCGCATGGTCGCGGACGACGACTTGATCATCGTCGACGCGTTCCGCGGCGAGGTCGTGCTGTGGCCGAGCGAAGACGAGCTGGAGAGCGCACGTGCACGCGGCACACGTTACCGCGCGTTCACGCGCAGCCTGCGCGAGCGGGTGGCGCGTACCCTGGAGACGGCGGACGGCACACCGCTCAAGCTGTCGGCCAACGTGGAGCTGCCGGCCGAGGCCGCGGTCGCGCTGCAGGAGGGCGCGACCGGCATCGGCCTCTACCGCACCGAGTTCCTGTACCTCGACCGCGTCACGCCGCCGAACGAGGAAGAGCAGTTCAAGGTCTACCGCGACGTGGCGCAGGTGCTGGCGCCGCGGCCGGTGGTGTTCCGCACCTTCGACATCGGCGGCGACAAGCTGCATGGCTTCGCGCACTCGACCGCCGACGTGGTGAACCCCGCGCTCGGGCTGCGTGCGCTGCGCTTCGGCCTGGAGCGCCCGGAGCTGCTGACCACGCAGCTGCGCGCGATGCTGCGCGCGAGCGACTCGGGCGACGTGCGCATCATGTTCCCGCTGGTGAGCGGCGTCGACGAGCTGCGCCGTGGGCGCGCGCTGGTCGAGGCCGCGCGCACCGCGCTGCTCGCCGAAGGGCACACGCTCGGGCGCGTGCTGGTCGGCTGCATGATCGAGGTGCCGTCGGCGGTGCTGATGGCCGAGGAGCTGGCGCGCGAGTGTGACTTCTTCTCCGTGGGCACCAACGACCTGGTGCAGTACGCGCTCGCGGTCGACCGCGCGAACCCGGCCGTGGCCACGCTCGCGAGCCCGCTCCACCCCGCGGTGCTGCGGCTGCTCGACCTGACCGCACGCGCCGCCCGCGGTGCCGGCATCGAGCTCGCCATCTGCGGCGGCATGGCGGCCGACCCGCTCGCGCTGCCCGTGCTGTTGGGCCTCGGCTACGACCAGCTCAGCGTCGACGTGGGCTACCTCCCGCTGGCCCGCGCCATCATCGAGCGCATCGAGATGCCGCTGGCGCGTGAAGCCGCCGAGAAGGCGCTCGCCTGCACGACCACTGCCGAGGTCAAGGCGCTGCTCGGCGAGCGCTTCCGCGGCCCCCTGGGCGACCTGTGGGCCGAGCAAGGCTTCGAGCCCTGACGCGCTAGTTCCCGCGCTGAAATCCGGGCGACATCGTCCTTCGGCCATGGTTCGCGCGTGGACAACGAACGCTACGGCGAGCTCGAGCCGCGCGCCGAGGAGATCCTGCTGGCGGCGGGCGAGGGCATCTACGGCCTCGACCTGCGCGGTCAGGTCACGTTCGTGAACCCCGCGGCGGCCGCGCTCACGGGGCACACCCGGGACGAGCTGCTCGGCCAGCCGATGCACGAGGTGGTGCACCACAGCCGTGGCGACGGCCGCAGGCTGATGCGCGAGCAGTGCGCGATCCACGCGGCGATCCGCGACGGCGAGGTCCACCACTCGGACTGCGACGTGTTCTGGCGCAAGGATGGCTCGTGCTTCCCGGTCGAGTTCCGCAGCACGCCGGTCGTGCGCGACGGCGTGCGCGCGGGCGCGGTGGTGGTGTTCCAGGACATCACGGCGCGCAAGCGCAACGAGCGCGCGCTGAAGAGCGCGCTCGACGAGCTCTCGAAGCACAAGGACGCGCTGGTGGCGCGCACGCTGTACCTCGAGGCCGAGATCGATCAGGCCCACAACTTCGGTGAGCTGCTCGGGCAGGGCGCTGCCATGCGCGAGCTGTCCGCGCTGCTGATGCAGATCGCGCCCACGGACAGCACGGTCTTGATCCAGGGCGAGAGCGGCACCGGCAAGGAGCTGGTCGCACGCGCGATCCATCGGCTCAGTCGGCGCAACGAGGGCCCGCTGGTGACACTCAACTGCGGCGCCATCCCGCTCGGGCTCGTGGAGAGCGAGCTGTTCGGCCACGAGCGCGGCGCGTTTACCGGGGCGAGCCAGCGCAGGCTCGGCCGCTTCGAGCTCGCGCACGGCGGCACGCTGTTCCTCGACGAGGTCGGGGAGCTGCCGCTGGCGGCCCAGGCCAAGCTGCTGCGCGTGCTGCAGGAGCGCACGTTCGAGCGCGTGGGCGGCACGCAGCGCATCAGCGCCGACGTGCGCGTGCTGGCCGCCACCAACCGCGACCTGCGCGAGCTGGTCGCGAGCGGCGCGTTTCGGCTCGATCTGTTCTATCGGCTCGACGTGCTGCCGCTGATCACGCCGCCGCTGCGCGAGCGCAAGGAGGACATCCCGCTGCTGGCCGCCGCCTTCCTGCGCACGATGGCGCAGCGCCTGAGCCGGGAGCTGCACGGCCTGTCGCACGAGGGCCTGGAGGCGCTGATGGCGTACGACTGGCCCGGCAACGTGCGCGAGCTGGAGAACGTGATCGAGCGCTCCGCCATCCTCGCGCATGGACCGCTGGTGAACGTGCACGGCCTATCGCCGATGCCGCCCAAGCTGCCCGAGCTCGACACAGACGTCACGCTCGAGGAGCAACAGCGCGCGCTGATCTTGCGCGCGCTGGAGCAGAGCGGCTGGAAGCTCGCGGGCGACACCGGGGCGGGCGCGCGGCTCGGGCTGCACCCGAACACACTGCGCTCGCGCATGCGGCGGCTCGGCCTCGCGCGCACGCGCTGACCGCGCGCACTCACGAGATCTCGTGCTTCGCGCGTTTCCGCTCGTGCACGCGTCGCAGCAATCCCTGCAATCTCGCGGTCGCGTGCCGCTGGTACGCGCGGTGCTTCGTCAGCGAGCAAAACGCAGGAGAATGACGATGACGCTCAGCGAGCTCAGCAAGAAGCTGTTGGACACGAAGAAGGAAAAGGGCCTGACCTGGACGGCGCTCAGCAAGGCGGTCGGCATGTCCGAGGTCTGGCTGGCGACGCTGTTCTACGGCGAGGCCTCCGCGACCCCCGAGATCGCGAAGAAGGTGGCCGAGGCGCTCGACCTCGGCGTCGCGTCCGCGCTCACGCAGTACACGCTCAAGGGCGCCAGCGTGGGCCCGAACACCGTGCCCACCGATCCCTTCCTCTACCGCTTCTACGAGATCATCGCCGTGTTCGGCTTCGCGCTGAAGGACGTGATCCAGGAGAAGTTCGGCGACGGCATCATGAGCGCGGTCGACTTCACGATGGACGTACAAAAGGTCGAAGACCCCAAGGGCGACCGCGTACTGATCACGATGAGCGGCAAGTTCCTGCCCTACAAGCGCTGGTGATCCTCAGCGGAGCAGCTGCTCGCAGGCCTCGGCGGTCGCGTCGTCCAGCGGATAGAACGACTCGATCTTCAGCTCCTCCAGGGTCACGTTCTGGGGCGCGTCGAAGTGCGTGACCGTGCTCAGGAACGAGAGCTCGCGTCCATCGCGCTGGATGCGGAACGCGAGCACCGGATCGCTCATGTCGGTGAAGTCGGGCTGGCGTTGGCTCGCGGGCACGTCGGGGTAGGCGAGCACGTCGCGCAGCAGCTGGCCGATCACGGCGTCGTTCGGGCGCGCGAGTGCCTCGCGGTGCAGGCGGTTGATCAGCCAGCGCGCCACGCGCTCCCACTCCGGGATGAACGTGCGCGCGAGCCTGGGATCGAACACCGTGCGGAACAGGTTGCCCGGCGGCTTCAGCGCGCTCGGGTCGAGCGTCGCCCAGCCCAGGAGCTTCGTCGCTGCGTGGTTTGCGCGCACCAGGTCGTAGCCGCCGCTCATCACCACCAGCGGGTAGGGCTCGTGCTTGGCCAGCATACGCTCCACCGTGCGCGCGATCGCGCCGGTCAGGCCCTCGCTGACGTTCGGCTCCGCGAACGCATCCTGAAAACCCGCGGAGCGCAGCAGCGCGTTCTGATCGCGAAACGGCAAGCCGAGCGCTGCGCCGAGGATCAACACCATCTCGCGCGAAGGCTGCGCGCGCCCCGTCTCCAGGAAGCTGATGTGCCGGCTCGACACCTCCGCGTTCACCGAGAGATCGAGCTGGCTCAGGCCACGGCGCGTGCGCCAGTGGCGGAGCAGGGCGGAGAACAGGGTCGAGTCGTCGCGGCTCATGCGGGCAAGCGTAGGCGGCTCGCGCGCGCGAGTCCGTTACCTCGGAGGTAATCAGAGTGCGAACTGCAGCCGGAGCTGCTCGCGCGACAGCAGCTCCAGCGTCAGCAGCTCGGTGTACGGATCGCCAGACAAACCTAGGACCTGCGCAAAGGCCGGCTCGGTCTTCACGCCGGCGCGCTTGAGCGCGAGCACCTGCGCGCGCAGCGGCTCGCCGAACAACATCAGCAGTCGGCCTTCGATCACCATGTGGCGAAACGCGAGCTGCTCCGTGACCGGCACCGGCTGCGCAAACACCTCGACCGGCACACCCGCGATCGCGAACCGCGTGACGCTCGCGTCGCGCGCACGCTGCGGTGCGCCAAACGCGCTCACCACGCGCTCGAACGCGTCGAGGTCGTGGGCCTCGCACACGAGGTCCAGGTCGCTGCCCTCGACCTGCAAGCCGAGCGGGAACGTGCCCACCAACGTCGGCTTGTACGGCGCCAACGCGGCGAACAGCGCGGCCAAGCTCATTTCAGATAGGCGCGCAGCTGATCGCGCCACTCGGCGATCGTCTCTGCGGCCTTGGGCGCGGGCTCGACCATGCCCTTGCCGCCTGCGGTCACCAGGCCGAGGTCGCGCAGCAGCTGGAACGCCGTCTCCAGCTTGTGCTTGGAGATCGCCTCGCGGTCCTCGATCTCGCCGGACAGGTAGAGCCGCTCGCCGAGCTGCAGCGCGCGCTTGGTCCAGTCCTTGCGGGGCATGCCCTCGGGCGGCAGCTCCAGCACCGCGCGCCCCGCGAGCATGTAGGCCTCGAAGTAGCTGCGCAGCATCGCCGCGTAGATCGTCACGCGGTGGCCGAGGTCGTCCGTGGGGCGCACGCGATCCACGAAGCGCTCGAGCTCGCCCGCGTCCAACATCTCGTTCAGGGCGTCGTCGAAGATCTGATCGAAGTCCTTGTCGGCCCGGTACATGAACTCGTACTTGAATAGCCGCGAGATCTTGCGCACACGCTCGCGCAGCGCGTGCTCGCTCACCGCCCGCTCGTCTTCGCGCACCAGCAGCGCCGCCGAGATCAGCGCGCGCGGCACGAAGAAGTGGATGATGTTGTTCTTGTAGTACTCGAGCGCCGTGCGCTTGTCGTCGGGCACGGTGTACACGGCGTCTTCGCCCTCACCGTGCTGCGCGACCAGCTTGCCGTCGCGCAGCAGGCCTACCGCGAGCTCGAGCGCCTTGTGGTTGATCGGGCCGTGGTGGTCGATGGTGGGCGCCAGCCGCGCGCCGAGCTGGCGCAGCACGTCGCGCAGCAACGTAGCCAGCTCGCTCAGCGTCGCGCGGTTCATGCCGCGCCGGCGATGGACCATGAACGCGGTCGCGATCAGCGCCGCGGGCGTCACCACCGTGACGCGGTTGATCTCGTACGTGGTGAGGTGGCCGATGCGCTGCACCAGGTTGCGGCGCGCGACCGGTCCGAGCTCGCTCAGGCGCGCGACCGGCGCCTCGGCGCGCGCCTCCTCCAGCAGCTTGTCGAACGACAGCACCTCGCCGAACTGGATGTAGAGCCGGCCGTAGCGCGAGCGCAGCACCTCCGGCGTCTTCAGCAGGCCGGAGATGTTCTCGGCCTGCTTGTCGCCGCCAGATAGTTCGTGCACGTAGCTCTGCTGCTCGACCAACAGCTCGTAGCCGATCGAGATCGGCACGAAGCTGATCGGCTTGTCCTTCAGCGCGAGACAAGCGTCGACCAGCATCGACAGGATGCCGAACTTGGGTGGCAGCAGCTTGCCGGTGCGCGAGCGGCCACCCTCGATGAACAGCTCCACGTGGTGACCGTCGAGCAGGATGCGGCGAATGTAGGTGTCGACGATCGCGCTGTAGAGCTTGTTGCCCTTGAAGCTGCGCTTGATGAAGAACGCGCCGCCGTGCCGGGCGATCCAGCCGAGCGGCCAGAAGCTGAGGTTCTCGCCGGCCACGATCAGCGGCGGCGGCAGCTGGTTCATCCAGAAGATGTCGCTCAGCACCAGGAAGTCGATGTAGCTCTTGTGGCTCGGCAACAGCACCAGGGGGCCGTTGCGCGCGGCCTCGCGCACGCGCTGCAGGCCCTCCTGGTCCACGTCGATGCCGTCGTAGATCTTGTTCCAGACGCGATCGAGCACGTTGTGCAGCACGCGCAGCACCGAGTCGTCCGGCGTCGCACAGAGCTTGCGCAGCTCCTCGTCGACCTCCTCGTGCACGTCGTCCACGCTGCGCCCGGTGGCGTTGACCAGCGCGTCGACCTGCTTGCGCAGGCGAGGGCTGCGCGCGATCTCCTCGCGCAGCCGCTGGGGCGTCTTCTTGTTCGGTCCCACCACCAACGTGCGCTCGCGCTCCATGCGGCGCAGCAGCGCGTAGCGAACCTGATCGGCCGCCTCGCTGTCGGACAGCGCGGGGTTGGCATCGAGGAATGCCTTCAGGTCGAACGGATCGCCGGTGCGCATCAGCGCGTTCCGGTAGTTCAACGCGAAGTTCATGATCGTGCGCACGCGCCCGGGCCACTCGACCGGACCGAGCAAGAAGTCGAGCGCCTTCTGCTCGTGCTGGGCCGCGCTCTTGCCCCACATGAACGTCTGCGGAACGAGCAGGATCGGCCACTGGGTCTTGCGCTGCGCGACCACCATCTCGCGCACCAGGTCGGCCTCGTCGAGGCGCTCACCCTTGCGCGATGGACGACCCAGGCTGGGCGGGCGGCGCAGGAACAACAGGGCGCTGCCGTGCTGCGCGAGCGTCTTGCCGAACGAGGCCGCCTCTTCCTTGAGCTCGTACGTGGAGCGCTTGCGCGATCCGCGCCCGAAGGGCTCCAGGATCCACAGCCCCAGGTCGTTGACGAACTGGATGTGCGGAAGCCGATGCGCCTTGGTCAGGTAGTCGAGGCACAGGAAGTCGAGCACCGAGAGCGAGCGCATCACGTACACGACGGTGCCGCGCTCGGCGGCGGCGCGGACGGCCTGCGTCCAGCGAGGGTCGAGCTCGATGTGCCGGAACAGTCGGTTCGAAGCCCAGCGCAATGCGCCATTCGGCCTGTACAGCGCAGGCTGGCTCTTCGCGCGAGTTTGAGGAAACGCGGTAGACATGGGGGCCCGTGAACCCTAGCAAGTTTGGGATGAGGCGGGCAGAACTCGCCTGCCAGCCAGGATAATCCGCAGAGTTGCCCGTGCGCCCCCGCAGGGCCAGGCATCTAGCCCCGTTGAGGTAACCGGTCGACCCGTTTCGGGGGTTCCCGAGCCGTGACGGCCACCAAGCTGGAAGTCGTCTCGACCTTGACAGCGCTTGCTCTGACGCTAACACTGCGCGTCCCGCATCACCGAAGGGTGTGCCGGGCCTTTAGGGAGCTTCGAGCGTGGGTCCAGGGGATCCGCCGCTCCACACAGAGAATCGGAAGGTATCGATGCCAGGCACGCTGAGCGCCAAGGCCGAAGAGGTCAATCGTCGTTGGTTCGTGGTCGACGCAGAGGGTGCACCCCTCGGCCGTATCGCCTCGAAGATCGCGACGATCCTCCGCGGGAAGAACAAGGCGGAGTACACCCCCCACGTCGACACGGGGGACTTCGTGATCGTGATCAACGCCGAGAAGGTCAAGCTGACCGGCGCCAAGCTCGACCAGAAGATCTACCACCGCCACCTGGGTCGTCCCGGCGGCATGTTGGAGATGCCGTACCGCGTGCTGCTCCAGAAGCGCCCCACGCTGGCCGTCGAGCACGCCGTCAAGGGCATGCTCCCGAAGAATCCGCTCGGTCGCCAGATGGCCACCAAGCTGAAGGTCTACGCCGGCGGCGCACACCCGCATGCCGCCCAGAAGCCCGAGCCGCTCGCGGCAGTCTGAGTAAGGAATACCGATGCCTCAGTCGATCATTCACGGACGCAACTACGGCACTGGCCGCCGCAAGACCGCGGTGGCCCGCGTGTTCCTCAAGGCTGGCGAGGGCAAGATCGCCATCAACGGTCGCACCCCGGAAGACTACTTCCCGCGTGAGACCCTGCGCATGATCATCGGCCAGCCGTTCGACCTGCTCGAGAAGCAGGGCGCGTACGACATCGAGGTCAACGTGCACGGCGGCGGGATCGCGGCCCAGGCCGAGGCCGTGCGCCACGGCATCTCGCGCGCGCTGCTCAGCGTGAGCCCGGACAACCGCACGCCCCTCAAGCGCGCCGGCTACCTCACGCGCGACTCGCGCAAGGTCGAGCGCAAGAAGCCCGGCCAGCCCGGCGCCCGCAAGCGCTTCCAGTACAGCAAGCGCTGAGCTTTCCGAGCTCGCCTATCGCACGCGCTGCCGGCTGCCACCGGTGGCGCGTTCGCGTTTTGCGGCCACTTCCTTGGGGACCATCGTGATCCGCGTACTGCACTTCAGCGACGTTCACGTGCAGGAAGACGTGCTGCGTATGCCCACGCTCGAGCTGCTCGGCAAGCGCACGCTCGCCCTCGGCAACCTGTGGCTGACGCGCGGGCGGCTGTTCAAGGAGAGCGTGCCCAAGCTGGCTGCGCTGGCGCGCTTCGCCGAGGCGGAGGAGGTCGACTTCGCGATCTGCACCGGCGACTACACCGCGCTCGGCACGGAGCTGGAGTACGTGGCGGCGCGCTCCGCGATCGAGAGGCTCACCACACGCCGGCTCGGCTTCTGCACGGTGCCCGGCAACCACGATCTGTATCTGGCCGACACGCTTCGCCACACGCGCTTCGAGCGCCACTTCGGGGCGTTCACGAACAGCGACTGGCCGGAGCTCGCGGTGGACGGGCCGTACCCGTTCGTGCGGCTCGTGAACGACGACTTCGCGGTGGTGGGCGTGAACAGCGCGAAGCCCAACCCGAACCCGTTCTCGTCCGCCGGCCGCATCCCGGATCGGCAGCTCTCGGCGTTGGCCCGCGTGCTGCGTGATCCCCGGCTCGGCCAGCGCCGCGTGATGGTGATCACGCACTACGGCATCCTGCGCCGCGACGGCACACCCGATCGGCTCAAGCACGGCCTCGACAACGCCGCAGAGCTGGTCGCGATCTGCGACCGTCCCAACGTGCTGCTCGCGCACGGCCACATCCACGGCCGCTACGCGCACCCTCCGGTCGCCGGTCGGCCCTGGATCTTCTGCGCCGGTAGCACCACGCAGCGCGAGCGCGAGGGCTTTTGGCTGTACGAGATCGCCGGCGATCGCATGCGCGCCATCCCCGGCTCGTATTTCGGCAGCGAGTACCAGCTCACCCACAGCGAGTCGCTGGAGGTCGCGTAGGCGGCACGGCACGCAGGCAGCGTTGCGCACTTTTGCGCACTTTTTGCCGCACTGCGCCAGGCTCCGTACGATCGCCTCCATGGCAACGGAGACAAGCAGGCGCAGGCGCACCGTGAGGCGGGCCGTCGCGTTCGAGTGCGCCGTGCAGAGCGAGCTGTGGGACGACGTGGTGCAGCTGCCTGCGTCGAACCTCTCGGAAGAGGGCATGTGGATCGAATCGCCGATCGGCCTCGAGCCCGGTGAGCCGCTGATCCTCTCGTTCACGCCCCCGGGCACGCACGACAAGGTCTGGGCCGCCGCCAAGGTCGTGCGCCGCTCGCGCCACCAGGAGCGCGAGCAGGGCATCGCGCTGGTGTTCACGTACTGCAGCGAGCCGCATCGTGAGGTGCTCGCACGTGCGCTCTACGGCCAGCCACCACGCTTGCCCAAGCGCCCGCAGCCGCCTCCGTTGCCGACGTCGGTGCGCTCGCTGGGTGCGATCCGGATCGTCAGCGAGTCGCTGCCCGAGATCACCCACGGCCCCGCGCCGAGCGACGCGATCCTCGCCACCGTGGTCAGCCCCGAGCACGCGCCGATCGCAGACCTGGGCCGCGCCACGATGCAGGTGATGGACGAAGAAGTGCGCGTCGAGCTCACCAGCGCGAGCGCGACGATCCAGGTCCGCGACGACGAGCTCGCCGAGGCCTGAGCCGCGGAAGGGTCAGTTCCCTTCGCCGCGCAGGTACGCGACGGTGCGCACGAGATCGACGATGCGCTCGCGCAGCTCGGGCTTCAGGCCTCGAAAGCGCACGCCCATGCCCGGGTTCAGGTTGTCGCCGAACGGGCGATACGGGTTGATCCAGGTCACCTCACCCTCGAGCTCGAGCGCCGTCTGGCCCTCGGGCGTGAAGCGCAGCTCGAGCCGCGTGCCCACGGGCAGCGGCGAGTCGGAGCGGATGAAGATGCCCATCTCGCTGATGTTCTGGATGTAGGAGAACAGGAACGTCTCGCCGCTCGAGTAATCGACCGAGATCGAGGTATCGAAGCGTTCGTAGCGACGGCGCTCGATCCCATCTTCGGCGCTGCCGTCCTCGGGATTCTCGCTCGCGCTCTCTGAATTCATGGACCCCCCATCCACGCGTTAGCGGAGCTGGATCGTGCCCGCGAGGACACGATCCGCGTCGTCTTTGGGTCCACTCAGGACCTTCATGCGCGACTCACCCCGAAAGAAACCGGCGTACATCGTGTATTTCCCCGGTGGATTGGTAGCAGGCACGCTGACCTTCTGCCGATCCACCACGATGTCCCCTTGGGTCCATAGCCTTACCGGATACATGCCGTCTACAGGTTCGTGATCTCCGTTGATTCTTTGTCCCTCGGTATCGACGTGCAGGAACGCCTGATACGCTCCGAGGTTGCTCTGCAGCACGCGGTACACCCAGGTCACCGTGAAGGTCTGTCCGGCGCCTACGTAGTCCTGCTGCGGAAGCTCGAGGTCGTAGCCGATCAGCTCGATCTTCCCCTCGAAGTTCGCGTTCAGCACGTGCTCGACCTTGGGTGGATCCTTGAGCACCGAGCTGGTGAGTGGGTTCGCGTCGGTCTTGCCCGCCACGGGCTCACTCGCGACCAGAGACACACGCGCATTCTCGGCGCTCGGCATGAACAAGTGGCGGCCGGTCTTACGCCGGAAGGCGACGTCGATGTCCGCCAGACGTTCGCTCGGCAACAACGCCCAGTGGCGCCCCGGCTCGGCCAGGAAGTTCACCAGCTGGAACTCCGCGTCGAGATCCTTCACCTCACGATTCACGTAGTACGCCGCGGCGCGCCCGTGCACCTGGTGCTGCGCCAGCGGCTCGTTCGGCCCCGCCAGCTTCTCGAACAGATCGAACACCTCGCGCGGCGACAGGTGCGCGCTCAGCTTGGGCAAGAACACGTGGCTCGCGTAGCTGCCGCACACCACGGCCGCGACCAGCAGCACCACGTTGCGCCGCCCGGCGAGCTTGCCGCTGAGCCGGTACACGTACTGTCCGGCGACCAGCACCACCGGCGTGAACAGCGCCACCGCACCCGCCGCGCGCCCTACACGCCGCGCGATCGAGGTCAGCTTCACGCCCGGCAGCGGCGCCAGCGATAGCGCACCGAACAGCACCAGGCCGAGCCACAGCAGCGCGAACACGACCAGCCACGCGCGGTGGCCGGTGCTG
>DASUME010000310.1:0-25975 GCA_036277895.1 Polyangiales bacterium | reverse complement strand
ACCGGCGCGCTCGAGGGCCTGGACCTCCTCACCGAGGCGGGCAAAGTCAGCGGATAGAATGGACGGCGAGATCAGCAGCGGAGCCACCGTGCGAGCATGCGCCAGCCCGGCCGCCTGTCAACGGCCGTGACGGAGCCCAGGTCAGCCGCGATTTTGCCCTGGCCGAAGCAGGCTGCTATCCAAGGGTGTGCGCAGAGCCGACCGCGATCGAGGGTGCACCACCGAGCAGCCCACTTTTGCTCGCGCCCGGAGAAACCGGTCGCTTCGACTGGTTGACGTAACCCGCTCCCAGACCGGACAATCGGGGTTCAACGCGGGCGCCTTCTTGGCGGAGCGATGACAGGGAAGCGCGTCGGACACGTCCATGGCTGCTGAGCAACGCTACCGCGTGATCGACCGCCTCGAAGCTGGCGGCATGGCTGAGGTTTTCCGTGGGGAAGCGCTCAGTGTGCAGGGCTTCAAGAAGCAGGTCGCGATCAAGCGCGTCCTGCCGCACCTGGCGCAGAACAAGTCGTTCATCCGCATGTTCATCGACGAGGCGCGGCTGGGCGCCCGGCTGAACCACGCGAACATCGTGACCGTGTTCGACATCGGCGCCGCCGACAACACGTTCTTCATCGTGATGGAGTTCGTCGACGGGGCGAACCTCAAGAGCGTGCTGGAGTCGCTGAAGAAGCAGAACAAGCGCCCCACGGTCAAGGAGGTGCTCTACATCGGCATGGAGATCTGCAAGGGTCTCAGCCACGCGCACAACCTGCAGGACGAGAACGGCAAGCTGCTGAACATCGTCCATCGCGACATCTCGCCGCCCAACATCCTGATCACCAAGAACGGCGAGGTGAAGGTCACGGACTTCGGTCTGGCCAAGGCCACCACGCAGCTGGAGAAGACGGACCCGGGCGTGGTGAAGGGCAAGTTCAGCTACCTTTCGCCCGAAGCCGCGCTCGGCCAGGAGGTCGACGCGCGCACGGACGTGTTCGCGGTGGGCATCTTGATGTGGGAGGCGCTGGCCGGAAAGCGGCTGTTCCTCGGCGACTCGGACTACGAGACCGTCAAGCGTGTACAGCGCGCCGAGATCCCGTCGCTGAACAAGGAAAACTCGGAGGCCGACCCGGAGCTCGAGGAGCTGCTGGGCAAGGCCATGGCCAAGCAGCGCGACGAGCGCTTCCAGACCGCGCACGACCTGGGCGAGGCGATCGCCGACTACCTGTTCCGGCACCGGCTGCGCGTGACGTCGTTCGACATCGCGCGGCTGATGCAGAGCGTGGTCGCGGGCAAAGACGGCGAGAAGCGCCGCAAGATGGACAGCAGCATCATCGACCAGCTGATCTCGGACGAGCTGCTCGCGTTCACCTCGATCGACGACATGAGCGATCCGCTCAGCTCCGCGCCCAACAAGCCCGCCTCGCCGGACCGGCCCAAGCCGCCCGCGCAGGTCGTCGGCGCCAAGCCGCTCGATGCGGGCTCGTTCGGGCGCGGCGAAGACCCCACCGCCTGGTACAACGACGAAGACGGCCCCGACGAGGCGACCGCCTTCTTCGATCGCAACACGCTCGAGGCCGGCGAGGCCAAGCGCAGCGATCCGCAAGAGCTCGCCGCGCTGCTCGAGAGCGACGAGACCGGCAAGAACAAGCTACCGCCGCCCAACCTCGGCAAGCTGCTCGAGGGCGCCGAGAAGCAGACCGACAAGAACGACGAGGCGCTGAGCGACCTCGCGCAGACGCGCAAGCCACCGCCTCCGAACTTCGGCGCTTCCAGCCAGCAGACATCAGGCTCGGCCGCGGGCACCTACGTCGCGATCGCGCTGGTCGTGCTCGGCGTGCTCGGCGCCGCCGCCTGGTTCGGCGGCCTGATTCCTCACTAACGGTTGCGGCGGTCGCCCTCGTGGATGCGCTCCTCGAGCGCGCGCACACGGCGGTCGTTCTCTTCGCGCTCCACGCGTAGCGCGTACTGATGCTCGGTGAGCAGCACCGCACGCAGGTCCTCCAGCGCGTCGAACAGGTCCGGATCGATCGACGCCAGCCGGCCGCGGATCTGCGCGCTCGGCGCCGGCACGGTGTACGCGCTGAGCGCGGCCTGCAGGTCGTCCTTGCGCGCCGCGTGCAGGCTCTGGCGGAAGGCCGCGTTGAGGTCCGACATCGTGTCGTAGCGCTCGTCCGGGTGCTTCGCGAGCGCCTTGAGCACCACGTCTTCCACCGCCGCCGGCACGTCGAGATCCGCGCGCATCGGCGGCGGCGGCTCCTCCACCTGCTTCTGCAGGATGGTCACGTGTGACTGGCCCTCGAACGGCACGCTGCCGGTCAACAGCTCGAACATCACCACACCCAGCGCGTACACGTCCGAGCGGCGGTCGGCGGGCATGCCCTCGGCCTGCTCGGGGGACATATAGCAAGGCGTGCCCCAGGTCTCGCCCACGCGGGTGAGCTGGAACAGTGGCGAGCCGTCCGGCGCCATCATCTTGGCGACGCCGAAGTCGAGCAGCTTCACGTAGTCCGCGCGGCCGTCCTGCTGCGCGAGGAAGATGTTGGCGGGCTTCAGGTCGCGGTGCACCACCCCCTTGCTGTGTGCGGCCTCCAGCGCGCGGCAGCACTGATCGACGATGCGCCCCACGCGCTCGATCGGCAGCGCCCCGGAGCGCGCCACCACCGCCTCCAGATCCTCCCCACGCAGCAGCTCCATCACGATGAACTGCGAGCCCTGGAAGTCGTGGAAGTCGTACACATCGATGATGTGCTCGCTGCGCAGCTTCGAGAGCGCGCGCGCCTCGCGCTTGAAGCGATCGATCGCCTGCGGCCCCCCCGCGACTTCGGCGTGCAGCAGCTTGATCGCGACGCGCTTCTCGAGCCGCAGGTCGTCCGCCGCGTACACCGCGCTCATCGCGCCGTTGCCGATCTTGCAGATCACCCGGTAGCGATTGCTCAGCTCGCGGCCGCACAGCGCGTCGCGCACACCGAGCTTGCTGCCGTCGCGCGGGCAGTGCGCGTAGCGCTCGAGGTACTCGCTGCCGCACTCGGGGCAGGCGTAGCGGGCCGTCGACATGCCGATAGCATAAACGAGTCCGCTCGAACGCGAACGCGCAGGAGGCCCTGCGTTCCCAGGCTTAGGGCAGCACGAAGTCGGACTTCAGGCGCTCGGCCGCGAACGTGACCGCCGCCTTGGCGTCCGCCACCGCAGCGCCCGCGCCGAAGAACTCGTGCGTCACTCCCTGGTAGGTCCGCTGCACGACGTTCACGTTCGCGCTCAGCAGTGCGTCCTTGAAGGCGAGCCCGTCCGAGCGCAGCGGATCGACCTCCGCGTTGATGATCGTGGTCGGCGAGAAGCCGCCCAGCTCCGCGCTGACCAGGTTGATCCGGTAGTCGCTCTTGTCCTGGTCGCCGTTCAAGTATTTCTCGGTGAACCACGGGATCGCCGCCGCGTCGAGCGGGATTGCATTGGCGTGCTCGAGGTAGGACTCGGACTGCAGGTTGGTGCTGGTGACCGGGTAGATCAGCAGCGCGTGCACCGGCAGCGGGACCTGCACGCCGCGCGCGGAGAGCACCACGTTCGCCGCCAGGTTGCCGCCCGCGCTCTCGCCCGCGACCGCGACGCTGTTCGCGCGGCCGTCCAGCTCGTCCGCGTTGTCGAGCACCCAGCGATAGGCGCCGAACGCGTCGTCGTGCGCGGCCGCGAACTTGAACTCGGGGCCCTTGCGGTACTCGACCGCGACCACCACCGCGCCGCTGGCATTGGCGAGCGCGCGCGCGGACGAGTCGTAGGTGTCGTTGGTGGCGATCACCCAGCCGCCGCCGTGGAAATACACCACGACCGGGAACGGTCCCGTGCCGCTCGGCGTGTAGACGCGGATCGGCAGCGCGTCGTTGCCCGCCACCTCGATGACGCGATCCTCGATCTTCGCCACCGGCTCCGGCTCGGTGCTCTCAGCCTGGTCGGTGAGCACCTTCTGCACGGCTTCCTTGAGCGTGGGCTGCGACCGCGCCTGCTCGACCGTGAGCGTGTCGATCGGCTTCGCACCCAGCGCGACCAGCGCGTCGATCACCAGCCGCATGTCCGGATCGAGCTTCGACTGCGAGTACTCCTTGGTGCCCGGCGCGTAGACCGCTGCGTCCGCGGCGGCATCCTGTGCCGCGTCGGCCGAGCTGCTCTCCGCTGCGTCGTTTGGCCTCGCTGCGTCGAGAATGACCGTGGCATCGAGGTCTCGCGCGGCGTCCGCGGTCGCATCGAGGGTCGAGCCTCCGTCGCGCGTCACCACGACGGGCGGACCGCTGTCGCCGCGCTCGCCGGTGGGGTCGGATTCAGCTGGATCGTCGTCGCCGCACGCGGGTGCGAACGAGATGCCTACGCCGAGCACAAGTCCAAGAAGCAAGCGTTGTCTGGTCATTCGAGGGGCCTCCAACGCAGCGCCGGGGGACGCTGCGCGAAGGGCGCTGTGCGCAGACCGTGCCAGCCAACTTGCGCGAACGCACTACTCGCGTTCGAGGCTGACGGTAGGCGCTCCGATGTTCAGCTCGCGCGGCTCGGCGAGCGGCGGATGCACGCTCGGATGTGGCCGCCACTTGCGCCACCACGCGTGCGCGCGCTCCTCCGTCCACGCCTGCTCGGGTGCGAACACGATCGCCTTGAGCGCGCGGGCCAGGGCGCGGGCATCCGCGGGGCGCTCGCTCGGCGCCTTGGCCAGGCAGCTCTCGATCAGCCGCACCAGCTCGGAGGGAACCTCGTCGCCGAGCTGCAGGCCGAGCGCAGGCACCGGCGAGTGGACCTGCGCGAGCAGCTGCTCGACCGCGCTCGCGGGCTCGAACACCAGCCGCCCGGTGAGCAACCAGAACGCTACCCCGCCGAGCGCGTACAAATCGGCGCGCCCATCGAGGTGCTGGCCCTGCACCTGCTCCGGCGCCATGAACGCCGGCGTGCCGACCATGCCGTTCGGGTTCGTGAGCAGCGGGTCCGTGGAGGGCACCACGCTCACACGCTCGTTGAGCTCGACCGCGGTGCGCACGAGCCCGAAGTCGAGCACCTTCACCACGTCCACCTCGTCGGCCGCGCGGCACACCATCAGGTTGGCGGGCTTGATGTCGCGGTGGACCAGCCCGGCCGCGTGCGCTTCGGACAGCGAGTTGCAGGCCTGGATCAACATCTGCACCACGCGCGGCGCGGGCTGCGGGCCGTAGCGCTGCACCAGCGTGTCGAAGTCGACGCCGTCGAGCAGCTCCATGACCAGGAAGAACGTGCCGTCGTCGGCCACGCCGTAGTCGAACAGCTCGATCGTGTTGCGCGAGCGCAGCCGGGCCAGCGCCTCGGCCTCGCGCCGGAAGCGCTCGCGCATGCTGGTGGTGATCTCGCTGGTGTCGTCCGGCTTGATCAGCTTCACCGCCGCCTCGCGCGCGAGCAGCCGATGCTGCGCGCGCCAGACCTCGCCCATGCCGCCGCGGCCGAGGTTCGCGACCAGCCGATAGCTGCCGAGCTCGCGCGCTTCCTTGCGCGCCTCGCGCGCTTCCTGGCGCGCCTCCGCCACCTCGGCGCGCACGCGCAGGATGTGGCGCGCGAACCAGTACGCGAGCAAAGCACTCGCGAACACCCCGATACCGCCCACGATCAAGCTCTGGTCTTCGAAGCGGTACAGCTCGCGCAAGAACACGCGCTCGGAGACCAGGTACGCGAGCGACCAGGGCAGCGAGCGGTCCCTCATCACTGGCGCCACCGCGCTCAGGTACTGCTCTTCCCCCACCGACACCGAGAGCACCCTCGCGTCGCCGGCGCTGCCCGCGCCCTCGAAGAACGCCTGCAGCACCGGATCACGCAGATCCTGGAAGCGCACTGGCTTGTCGCGGCTCGGGCTCAGCGGTGGCTGGGCGGCGCCGTCGGTGGCGTAGGCGAGGATGCTGCCGTCGTTCGCGTACAGCAGCGTGCGCGAGCCGCTCAGCTGGTGCCCGCGCAGGTAGCGGCTGAGCCCGTGCACGTCGAAGTCGATGGTGATCACCGCATGCAGCACGCGCTCGCCGTCGCGGTCCACGTAGACCGGCGCCGCGCGCGTGATGCCCGTGGCCCGGCTGTCGTAGAACAGGTAGGGCGCGGTCCAGATCCGGCGCTGCTCGCTGGTGGCGAGCAGGTAGAAGCCGCGCAGGCGCGGGTCGTAGACGTTGCGGTCCTTGCGCACGAGCGTCAGCTCACCGCGGCTGGCGTACTCGTAGCGGTCCACGTGGGTGCCATCGGAGTGCACGCGACTGACGTTGAAGCGCACGTTTCCGTCTTCATCGATGTACGCGCCCTCGAAGGTGCCGTCGGGGAAGCTCGCGCTCACGTAGGTGATGCCGGGGCGGCCCTGCATCAGGTCGAGCAGCGAATGCGCGAACTCGCCGAACGGCTGCTGCGGATCGTGCCGCACCGCCAGCTGGTGCAGCCGGTCGAGCATCGGCTCGGCCTGCATCAGCGCGTCCTCCACGCTGGCGGCCGCCAAGCGCGCTTGCTCCACCATGTGGTCCTGCGCGACCTTACGGTTGCTGTTGCGCAGCGCGTACTCACCGAGCAACGAGGAGAACAGGCCCACCGCGCTGACCAGGCCGGGCAGGATCAGGAGCACGCCGAGCGGGGATGCGATCGACGCACCGACGCGCGAGATCAGCTGTTCGGCCGACCGTGTGCCCGAGCGCCGCGTCTCCCCTGTCACACCACGAAGGTGTCACGCCGCGCGCTTCACGTCTCGCAGCAGTTGCGTCAGCTCGGCGGAAGACGCGAGCGGCTCGGCGCCGTAGCGGGTGCGCACGTAAGCGTCGGTGAGCTTGACGACGGCGGGCGCCGCGACGAAGCCCTCGGCGAGCAGGCTACGCGCGTGTTGCTCGGGCGTGACGTGGACCGGGCGCGCCTTGCCGCGGCGGGCCAGCAGCTGCTCCAGCTCGCGATACACCCGCTGCGCACGGCGCACGTCGCGCGAGAGCTGCCGCGCGGAAGGCCGCCGTCGGCGCCACACGATCACGGCCACCGCCGCGATGGCGACCACCGCGAGCAGCCACGAGGAGCCAGGCAGCGACGACCCCTGGCCACGCTGCTGGCTTTCAGCCTGCTCGGACCGACCCCAACTGGGCCAGGAGATGCCGCGGAAGAAGTCGCGCAGGCTCCGCATCGCGCGCACCTGCGCGCGCAGGTCGTAGCTCACCACGCGCGTCATCCAGTACGCGCGCGCTGCGTCCGCCATCGCGCGCACCTGGTCGAACACGCTCGAGATCGAGAACGCGTCGCGCGTGGCAGGCGTGGGATCCATGACCACCCAGCCGCGGCCCGGCAGCCGCGCCTCCACCCAGCTGTGGGCGTCGGCCTGGCGCACCGCGTAGTAGCCGCCGTAGGTGTTGAACTCGCCGCCCGCGAAGCCCGTCACGTTGCGCGCCGGGATGCCCACCGCGCGCAGCATGATCGCGAGCGCCGACGAGAAGTACTCGCAGTGGCCGGCCTTGGTGTCGAACACGAACGCCTCCAGCGGAGGCTTGCCGCGGGTGTCCGCGAGCTGCAGCGAGTAGGCGTAGCGCTTCTCGTTGCGCAGGTACGAGAGCAGGCGCTGCGCCTTCTTCGTCGGCTGCGGGATCGCGTCCGTGAGCGTGCGCGCGAGCGAGTACAGGCGCTCGTGGCCGCTCGGCAGCTGCAGGTAGCGCTCGTCGTCGAGCTCGCGGTCGACCGGCACGTCGTGCTCGCCGAGGTCTCGGCTGATGATCGCCTCGTAGACCACACCCAGGTCTTCCTGCGACTGGTAGCGGATGTCGAAGCCGTGCGCGCGGTTGATCAGCATGCGCTCGCGTGGGCCGCCGGGCACGCCGCGCTGCGGGATGCGTAGGCCCACCGCACCGGCCGGCACGAACAACACCGGCTCGTCGAGGTGATCGAGGATCAGGCGCAGCGTGAGGTCGCCGTCATGCTCCATGCGCTGCAGCGGGTAGTACTCGCCGAGCGGCGCCATGCGCACGCTCTCGCCCTCGGTGCGGGTCCAGGTTTTGCCGTCGTAGTGGTCGAACGCGGTGCCGCGCAGGCGCAGGATGCGGCGCGCGGCGTCCGGGTCGAGCTTGATCGGCGAGCTCACCCGCACTACCACCGTCGGGTCGTTGCGGATCAACCCGAAGCCACCCAGCTCGACGTTGTTGCCGAAGCCCGAGACGTGCTCGGTGCGGTTGCTGCCGAGGTTGAGCATGCCGAGGCCGATGCGCGGGAAGACCGCGAACAGCGCGACCGTCATCGCCAGCATCGGCACGCTGAGCAGCGCCGTCCAGACCAGGAACGAGGGGTCCACGATGCGCCGGCTGGCGAGCACGCGGCGCACGTCGTTGCCGCCGTCGACGTCCGACTCGGCCGGGTAGTTGCGCTCGATCTCGCGCCGCAGGTGCGCGAACGTGAGCACCCACGGCGTGACCACCGCGAACGCCACGAAGATGCCGGCATAGCCGAGGTCCGTGGTCAACACGGTGGCCGCGATCAGCTGGATGAAGGCCAACATCGCCACCTGCTGGTAGTCGGCGGCGGTGCGGCGGTTGGCGAGCCGGGAGATCGAGAGCACGCCCGAGAACTCCATCGCCAGGCCGAGCCAGCCGCCGGTGGCGAGCCCGCGCAGGAACTGGGCCGCGAGCAACACCGCCAGGACCACCGTGATGCCCTGTGACCACCAGCGCTTCTGCAGCAGCGGGCCCTCGGCCCACCAGCTGAGCGTGTAGCCGAGCGCGAGCACGCCGAGCGTGGCCAGCGGGATCTCGCCGCCGAAGCCGAGCGTGAACAGGCCGAACGCGGCCAGCAGGTAGGTGACGATCTTCTGCAGCCGCGCGAAGCTCACGTGTTGCTCCGCAGGTCGAGCACGCGGGCGCCGCGTCGGGGGGACGTGAGCTCGTGGTTCGAGCTCTCGAGCATGGCCAGGACGCGCCACAGCGAGTCGGGGGGGCTGCCGCCGGCGAGCAGCGGCGAGCGCTGGCCGCGCGCGCACACCTCCACCGAATAGCCGCGCGAGAGCGCACGCTCGATCACGAACGCGGCGTGCGAGACGTTGCGCTCGAAGGCCTCGCGGTTCGAGGCATCGAAGCGGTTGTCGAGCAGGATGCTGAGCACCGCGGAGGTCTCGCGCTCGAACTCGCGCACCACGGGCTTGCCGATGGCGGCGGTGCGGCGCCAGTGGATCGCACGCACCTCGTCGCCGCCGCGGTACTCGCGCAGCTCGCGCGTCTCGGTGCCGCGGCCCTTGGCGCTGCCGGTCTGATCGCCCTCGTCGCGCGCGGCGCCTTCGGGGAAGCTGTACGGCAGCAGCGCGGGGTAGACGAGCAGCTCGCCCTCCCCCTCCAGCTCGCGCCACTTCTCGAACAGCGCGAACGGGAAGCGGGTGGAGACGCGGTAGCCGCGAAACCTCAGCACGCCCCGCTGCGCTACCACACGCCGGTAGCCCGCACTCTGCTCGCCCTGCGGCGGCACCTTGAGGAAGTAGCAGCGCCGGTCGTTGGGCGCCCCGACGGCGAGGTCGCTGATCTCGACCGAGTAGCTGATCAGCTTCTTCTTGTGGTTCTCGACGCTGATCTCGATCAGCGTCGGCTCACCGGCAAAGGCGCGCGTGGGCAGGTGGCGCACGACCTGGAGCTGGCGCAGCACGTGCTCGCTGAGCACGCCGCTCAGGATGATCAGGCTGAGCATGAAGCCGAACACCAGGTACATCAGGTTGGTGCCGGTGTTCACGGCCGCGAAGCCGAGCGCGAACGTGACGAACACGAACAGCTTGCCCTCGCGGGTGAACGAGAGCCGGCGCCGGTAGCGCCTATCCTTAGGCAAGTACCAGGGGACGCGCTCTTCCATGATCAGATCGGGACGGGCAGCTCGCTGAGCAGCTCGCGGATCACGCGCTCGGCGTCGTGCCGACCGACACCCGAGTCGTGCAGGCCGGCGACCCGAACGCGGTGCGCGAGCGCATGCACGGCCAGCGCCTGCACGTCGTCCGGCGTGACGTAGGTGCGGCCCGCGACCAGTGCACGCGCGCGCAGGGCCCGCTCGAAGGCGAGCGCACCACGCGTGGACGCGCCCAGCGCGAGCAGCTTGGTCTGGCGCGTGGCGAGCACGATCTTGTGCAGGTAGTCGATCACGTCGTCCTCGACGCGCACCTCGTCGACCACGGCCTGCGCGGCCAGCAGGTCCTCCTTGCTGGCGACCGTGGGCAGGCCCTCGGTGGGATCACGTCCGCGACGCGAGAGCAGAATCTGACGTTCGACGTCGTGCGCGGGGTAGCCGACATGGATGCGCAGCAGGAAGCGATCGAGCTGCGACTCCGGCAGCGGATAGGTTCCGTAGAACTCTTCCGGGTTCTGGGTGGCGAGCACGAAGAACGGCTGCTCCAGCGTGTGCGTGACGCCGTCGATCGAGACGCGCTGCTCGTCCATCGCCTCGAGCAGCGCGCTCTGGGTGCGCGGTGTGGTGCGGTTGATCTCATCCGCGAGCAGCACGTGCGTGAACACAGGCCCGGGCCGGAAGCGGAACGCGCCGCCCTCCAGCACGTTGCCACCGAGCACGTCCGCGGGCATCAAGTCCGAGGTGAACTGCAGGCGCGTGAAGCCCACGCCGATCGAGGAGGCGAGCGCGCGGGCGAGCGTGGTCTTGCCCACGCCGGGCACGTCCTCGACCAACAGGTGGCCGCGCGCGAGCAGCGCCGTGACCGCGAGCTCGACGGCCTCACGCTTGCCCTGGAGCACGTGACCCACGTTGTCGACCAGGGCGCGCGCGACCCGGATGGCTCGCTCGGCGGCCGCATCGGCGACCGGTCTGGTGGCGTCGTCACGGTTGTTCAAAGCACTGCGCGCCATCGTTCGATCAGCCTAACACGCGCTCTTCGCCGTCCATTGCAC
The DNA here is from genome assembly GCA_036277895.1 of Polyangiales bacterium. Taxonomy (GTDB): domain Bacteria; phylum Myxococcota_A; class Polyangia; order Polyangiales; family DASUME01; genus DASUME01. The sequence continues at coordinate 15,134 of DASUME010000310.1, read as the reverse complement.
AGGCTCTCTGTAATGGCTTCGCTCACACGGGCGCCTGCAAGCGGGCGAGCGCGAGGTGGCGTGTACCTTTAACGAAGTAGCGCTGTGCGCGCGGGGGCAAGAGGCGGGCGGCCAGGTCCGAGTCGCTCTCGTCGGACGTGACGCGGAAGCCGCGCGCGGCCAGCCACCTGGGCAGCTCGGCCGGGTGCCAGCCGAAGCGCCAGGGCTCCCCGACCCGCGCCACGATGCGGGCGCTGAGCGCGACTTCGGTGGGCCGTCGCTCCAACACGCGCCGATCGATGTACGTCATCGCCAGCCGCGAGTCGCTGGCCAGGCCCTTGATGGCGCCGAGCGTGGCGTCGATCGCCGCCTCGCTCAGGTACATCGTCACGCCTTCCCAGATCGTGAGCACGGGCGCGTCCTGCTGGAGCCCCTCGGCGTGCAGGCGCGCGGGCAGCTCGGCCAGCGCGTCGCGCTCGAAGTCGAACGGCACATAGACCACGCGGTTGTGGAAGCTCTCGACCGGCAGGCTGCGCGTCTTGACCTGCTGGGTGGCGGGATGATCGACCTCGTACACGGTGCAGCCGGCGAGCTCGGCGGCGAAGCGCAGCGCGCGGCAGTCGTAGCCCGCGCCGAGCAAGACCACCTGCCGCCCGCCGCCGCGGACGAAGGCGAGCAGCACGTCATCGAGCGCACGCGTGCGCAGCTGCATCCACAGCAAGAACCCGGTCAGTGGGCCCGCGTGCGGCAGCAGCGTGCGCGCGAGCAACGGCTGTGAGAGCAACAGGTTCGCGAACTTGCGCATGCCGCCGCGCGCGAACTCCACGCCGAAGGGATCACGTGCGAGGACGAGCTCGCTCGGTAGCAGCGCGCCCACGGTGCGCGCCGCGGCTACCCACTGCGCGGTCAGACTGGCTTCGACCTGCTTGCCCGAGTGCTTCATCGAGACGAACGTAGCAGGCGTGCTGGGTTACGATCCCCGCATGACCCGCACTGCACTCCTCGTCGCGCTGCTCGCCGGCTGCGCGCACGGTCCCGGCGCCGGCGAGACTCTCCCCAAGCTCGCGGCCGCGCTGGACGCGCCGGTCGCGTCGACCGCGCAGAACCGCGACAACGGCGCGCTGGTCGAGCGCGTCAGCGGCGAGAAGTACCTGCACCAGCTCACGCGCGGTGAGGTCGCCAAGGCGCTCGGCCGCGAGGGCGAGCCGTGCAGCCGCCACCCGATCTGCGGCGAGCGCGGCTTCTTCGACGAGGACTGGTACTACGAGGTGGGCAGCGAAGGCTCCACGTACGTGCGGCACCGTCCGGCGCTGATCCTCGGCTTCAGCCGCTTCGGGAAGGTCGAGCGCAGCTTCGTGCTGCGCGCGCCAGATTGAAGGGTTAAATCGGTTTATCGCGCGAGCCGATGGGCGCGCGACGCAAGTTTGATCCCAGTGCTAACGGCCCCTCTGGTTCGCTTTACGCGAAGGGGCGGACGTTCAGCGCTTGCTCTTCTTCTTGCTCACCAGGCTGGTGAGCTCGCCGAGGAGCTCCTCACCCTTGGCCTCGACCGACGCGATCGCCTTCTTGGCGAACGTGCGGGCCTTCTTGACGACGAGCGGCGCGGACGCCTTCTTCTTGGACGCCTTGCGGGTCACCTTCTTGGTGGCCTTCTTCTTGGCGGCCTTCTTCGCACCGGTCTTCTTCGCGCCAGTCTTCTTGGCGGCCTTCTTCTTGGAGGCCTTCTTCTTGGAAGCCTTCTTGACCGGCGCCTTCTTGGCGACGGACTTGGTGGACTTCTTCTTCGCGGACTTCTTCTTCTTAGCAGCCATACATGAAGCTTACGCAGACATGACGCGCCTTACCAGAGGACTTGCGCATGAATCGCACGAGGTAACGCTTCAGACATGAAGCACGTGCTGCTCGCGATCGTACTCGCCGCGCTCTCTCCCTCGCTTGGTCGCGCACAGTCGGCGCGCGATATCGTCGTTGCCTACAACACGGGTTGGCGCTTCTCGATCGCACCCGGCCTCCTGATCAGCGATGGCGAAGTGGGCTTCTCGATCGCCGGCGACGTGCGCTACGGCTTCGAGGTCGGACCGCTGATCCTCGCCCCCGGCGCGCGCGTCGCAGGCTACTTTCCGCCTGGTTTTTGGGCATTAACCGGGCTCGCCACCGGCCGCATCACATACCCGCTGGGCCCCGTCGGGCCGTACCTCGTGGGCGGCATCGGCCCCGGCTACCTGAGCGAACCAGCGCAGGCCGGCGCCGCCTACCTCGGTGGCGGCGGCTTGATGATCCACGTGGGCACCTCGTTCGCGTTCGGCGCCGAGCTGACCTACTTCGGGATCACCGGCACCGACTTCCGCGCCTTCGGCCCCTCGCTGCTGCTGATGTTCTGACGGAGCGCTAGCTTGGGGGGATGCGCTACCTGCACACGATGATCCGGGTCTACGACCTCGATGCTGCGCTCGACTTCTTCTGCGCCAAGCTCGGCCTGCGCGAGACGAGGCGGAAGGAGAACGAGGCCGGCCGCTTCACCCTGGTGTTTCTCTCGAGCGGACACGCCGCCGATCCGGGCGAGGTCGAGCTCACCTACAACTGGGACCCGCCGGCCCCGTACGGCGGCGGGCGTAACTTCGGCCACCTCGCCTACGAGGTCGACGACATCTACGCCGCCTGCCAGCGCCTGCTCGACGGCGGCGTCGCGATCCTGCGCCCCCCGCGCGATGGCCGCATGGCCTTCATCCGCAGCCCCGATCAGATCTCGGTCGAGCTGCTGCAGAAGGGCGCCGCGCTGCCCCCCGCCGAGCCCTGGAAGAGCATGCCCAACCAGGGCGAGTGGTGATCAGCGCGCGTCGAGCACTTCGCGGACCTTGCGGGCCAGCGAGCTGGGCGTGATCGGCTTTTGCAGCAGCGTCACCTCGTCGGTCGCGATGCCGCGCGTCAGCACGTCGTCGTCCGCGTAGCCGGACATGTAGAGCACTCGCATCTCGGGGCGCAGCGCGGCCGCGCGCTCGGCGAGCTCGCGGCCGCCCATGCGCGGCATCACCACGTCCGTCACCAGCAGGTGGATGTTTCCCACATGCTGCTCACACAGCGCTAGCGCGAGCTCGCCGTGCTCGGCCTCCAGCACCTGGTAGCCCTGGCGCCGAAGCGCGGTGCGCGCCAGCGAGCGCACCTGATCGTCGTCCTCCACCAGCAGGATGGTCTCCCAGCTGCGGTGGCTCAGCCGCTGCGGCGGCACCGAGTACAGGCTCGATAGCTCGCGCTGCGTACGCGGTAGGTAGACGCGGAACGACGTGCCCTCGCCCGGCCGGCTGTCCAAGCCCATCGCCCCACCCGACTGCTGCACGATGCCGAGCGCCGTCGACAACCCCAGGCCGGTGCCCTTGCCCTTCTCCTTGGTGGTGAAGAACGGCTCGAAGATGCGCGCGATGGTCGCCTCGTCCATGCCCACGCCGGTGTCCGTGATCGCCAGCATCACGTACGGGCCGGGCTTCGCGATCAGCGCGTTCGCCGCGTCGCCGTCGAGCAGCACGTTCGCGGTCGAGATCGTGAGCGTGCCTTCGTCCCCGCTCTCGCAGGCGTTGATCGCGTCCCGGGCGTTCAGCACCAGGTTCATGATCACCTGCTCGATCTGTCCCGGGTCCGCGCTCACGCGCCCCACGTCCATGGCCAGGTCGAAGCACAGGTTCACGTGCGGTCCGATCAGACGCCGGATCATACGGTCCAGGTTCTGCACCACCTGGTTCAGGTCGAGCACACGCGGCTGCAGCACCTGACGCCGGCTCAGCGCCAGCAGCTGACGCGTCAGGCTGACCGCGCTCGCCCCCGCCTTGCGCACCTCGATGATGTCGTTGCGGATCGGGTCCCCGGGCGGCAGCGTGTCGAGCACCAGCTCGGTGTAGCCGACGATCGCGGACAGCAGGTTGTTGAAGTCGTGCGCGATGCCGCCCGCGAGCAGCCCCACCGCCTCCATCTTCTGCGCCTCGCGCAGCTGGCCATCGGCCCGCTTCAGCGCGCGCTCGGCCTTGCGCTGATCGCTCACGTCGCGCGCGATCTTGGAGATGCCGCGGACCACTCCCGCGGCATCGCGGATCGGAGACATCACGATGCCCACCTCGAGCTTCACGCCGTCCTTGCGCCGGCGGATCGTCTCCCGCTCCACGTTCTCGCCACCGACGACCCGCGCGAGCGCCTCCACCATCTCGGCGCGTAGGCCGTCGGGAACGAGCAGCGTGATCGACTTGCCGAGCACCTCGCTCTCGACGAACCCGAACAAGCGCGCAGCGGCGCCGTTCCAGCTCGTGATCTTGCCGTCCGGCTCGAGGCCGATCATCGCCTCGCGCGACCACTCCACCAGCGCCGCGCGCTGCCGTGAACGCTCTTCGCTCGCGCGCAGCTCCTCGATCACACGCTTACGGTCGGTGACGTCTTGCATCGCGCCGAGCGCACGCGACGGGTTGCCCTGCGCGTCGCGCAGGATGCGCGCGCGTACGAACACCCAGCGCAAGCTCCCGTCCGGACGCACGATGCGATGCTCGACTTCCCACGAGCTCCCGCTCGCGAGCGAGCTCTGCACCGAGCGGTCCACGCGCGCGATGTCGTCGGCGTGCACGCGTGCCCGGTACGCCTCCAGCGTTACCCGTGTGCTCGGGTCGAGCCCGAAGATGCGATACATCTCGCGCGACCACACGATCTCGCTGGCGGGCATGTCGTAGACCCAGGTCCCGATGTCCGCGAGCGCCTGAGCCTCCTCCAATAGGGACGGACTCTCGAGCAGGAGTTGGTGAGCAGAATCGCGCTGTACGTCTGCGTCGCTCGACTCTCGTTCGGACACCCCGCCCCCCACACGCCATCGTACCTGGGTTAGCGAGATAATGTGCATGGCAGCACGCAGTGATGCCCTTTCGGATCGCGCGGCACTCGTGTGACAATGGTCCGGACATGGTGCATGCACACCCGGGGCGCGCTGCGACGGATCGCGGCCCTACAGCCAGCATCCTTGCGGTCGACGACGATCCGGCCATGCTGCGGCTGTTGGCGAGCGCGCTCGGTCGCGCTGGATATCGCGCGCTCGACGCGCAGAGCGGTGCCCAGGCGCTCGCGCTGCTGGAGACCGAGAAGGTCGACGCGATCATCACGGACCTCGCGATGCCCGGCATGCCGGGCCTGGAGTTCATGCGCCGCGTGCGCGAGCGCGATCCGGACCTCCCGATCCTCGTGATCACCGGCGCACCGGCCGTGGACACCGCGATCGGCAGCATCGACATCGGCGTATTCCGCTATCTCACCAAGCCGATCACACCGGCCGAGATCGTGCGCGCGGCGAGCGATGCCGTGCACGCGCGGACGCTGGCGCAGGTTCGCCGCGCTGCCTACAGCCACCTGATCACCACCGGCCAGAACCCGCCGACGCGGGAGATCTTGCTGGCCGCGCTCGATACGTCCTGGCTCGCGTGCCAGCCGATCGTGCGCCGCGAGGGCCGGCAGATCATCGCCTACGAGGCGCTGCTGCGCACCAAGAGCACCGAGCTGCCGCATCCCGGCGCCGTGTTCTCCGCCGCCGAGCAGCTCGACATGATCACCACCGTCGGCCGCGTGGTGCGCCGACATGCAGCGCAGCTGTGTGCGGTCCTCCCTCAGGGCTCCCTGCTGTTCCTGAACCTCCATCCGTACGAATTGCTCGACGACGCGCTGTTCCAGGCGGGCTCACCGCTCAGCTCGTTCGCCGGGCAGATCGTGCTGGAGATGACCGAGCGCACCTCGCTCGAGACCATCCCGGATGCACGCGCGCGGGTGGCGTCGCTGAAGGAGCTCGGCTTCCGGATCGCGCTCGACGACATGGGCGCGGGCTACGCCGGCCTGACCAGCTTCGCGATCCTGGAGCCCGAGTTCGTGAAGATCGACCTCGGCCTGGTGCGCAACGTGGACAGCGAGCCGATGAAGCAGACCCTGATCCGCACCATCGTGCGGCTCACGCAGGACCTGCACATCGACGTGATCGCCGAGGGCGTCGAGACCCAAGCGGAGTCGGCCACGCTCGACTCGCTGGGCTGCACGCTGCAACAGGGCTACCTGTTCGCCCGCCCCGCCCCGCCGTTCGTCTCCGTCCACTGGTAGCTCGTGCCCGAGATCCTGATGGCGCACTCGGCTCCGATTCGCACCGCGAGCACGATCCGCTCGACGGTGCTGCAGTCGTCGCTGGCGTCGCTGCGCGCGCGTGGGCACTTCGCGGCCTGGTCCGCGCTCATCGACCCCGTCCATCGCACCGCCATCGTGGAGTCGCTCGCGCCCGGCTGGATGCCGATGGAGATTGCCCTCGCGCACTACGAAGCCTGCGAGGCCATGCGCCTGCCCATGTCCGAACAGACGGCACTCGGTGAGGCCGTCGGCGATCGGATCCAGGGCTCGTTCCTGGCCACGCTGATGCGAACGGCGCGTGCGGCCGGCTACAACCCGTTGGTGTTGCTGCGCCAGTTCGATCGGCTCTGGGCGCGCGTGTTCCAGGGCGGAAGCGTGCAGCTCACGCTGACCGGCCCCAAGGACCTCGACATCGAGCTGCGCGGTCTGCCGCTGTGCCGCATCCCGTACTTCCGCGTTGGCTTCTGCGGCGTGGTGCGCGCAGGCATCGCGTTCTCCGGCGTGAAGACCAGCATCGTGCGCGCCCAGGCCTACTCCCCACAATCGCAGGCGTTCGTGATGCACGCCGCCTGGGTCTGAGCGCGCCCGATGGCGTTCACTCCACGCTGCCGCCGAGGTAGGCGGCGCGGATGCGTTCGTCGTTCTTGAGCTCCGTGCTGGTGCCGCTGAGGGCGATCTCGCCGGTGGCGAGCACGTACGCGCGCTGCGCCGTCTCGAGCGCCAAGCGCGTGTTTTGTTCGACCAGCAGGATGGTCATGCCTTGGCTCGCGATCGCGCGGATGGCGGCGAAGATCTCCTGGACTAGCTTGGGCGACAGACCTAGCGAGGGCTCATCGAGCAGGATGATGCGGGGCTCGGCCATCAGGGCACGGCCGATCGCGAGCATCTGCTGCTCGCCGCCGCTCAGTGTGCCGGCGTCTTGCGTCAACCGCTCGCCGAGGCGCGGGAACTGCTTCACCACGCGGTCCAGCTTCGCGGCGAGGCCGTTGCGCTTGAGGTAGGCGCCGAGCTCCAGGTTCTCGCGCACCGTCAGGCCGGTGAACACGCCGCGGCCCTCGGGCACCAGCGCCACGCCGAGCCCGGCCACGCGATCGGTCTCGTACGCGCTCACGTCCTCGCCGAACACGCGCACCATGCCGCCCGCGCGCACGAGCCGCGTGATGCCGCGCAGCGTGGAGCTCTTGCCCGCGCCGTTGGCGCCGATCAGCGTCACGATCTCGCCGCGCGCCACCTCCAGCGAGATCCCGCGTACGGCCTGGATGCCGCCGTAGCTCACGGTGAGCTGCTCGATCTGCAGGGCCGCGGTCATGTCTCTCTTCCCAGGTACGCTTCGAGCACGGCGGGGTGCTTCTGCACGTAGTCCGGCGTGCCCGCGGCGATCGTCTCGCCGTGATCGACGCAGTGCACCTGCTCGCAGGCGCCCATCACCACGCGCATGTTGTGCTCCACCAGCACCACCGCGAGCGAGAACTTGTCGCGCAGCCACTTGATCTGATCGGTCAGCGTGTCCGCTTCCTGCGAGTTCAAGCCGGCCGCCGGCTCGTCCAGCAGCAGCAGCTTCGGGTCGAGCATCAGCGCGCGCGCGATCTCCAGCCGGCGCTGGGAGCCATAAGGCAGCGACACCGCCTCTTCCTTCTTCAGCTTCAGCAAGTCGAACAGCTCCAGCAGCTCGTCCGCGCGCCGGTGCAGCGAGCGCTCGTCCTCCAGGTAGAGCGGCGTCTTGAAGAACGCGCCGAACACGCCCGAGCGCAAGCGGTGGTGCGCCGGCACGAGCACGTTCTCCTCCACGCTCATCTCCGAGAACAGGCGCACGTTCTGGAACGTGCGTGCGATCCCGGTCAGCGCGATGGTGTGCGGCTTCTTGCCCACGATCGACTGGCCCTTGAAGCGCACGTCGCCGCTCTCCGGCCGGTAGTGCCCGGTGATGCAGTTGAACAGCGTGGTCTTGCCGGCGCCGTTGGGTCCGATCAGCCCGAAGATCTGGCCCTCGAACACCTCGAAGCTCACGCCGCCGATCGCGCGCAGCCCGCCGAAGACCTTCTCCACCTTCTCCAGCGCAAGCAGAGGCGTGCTCATGTGCGGGCACCCCAGATCCGAACCTCGCGCGTGCCGAGCAGCCCCTGCGGCCGGAACAGCATCAGCAGGATCAGCACCAGCGCGTACGCGATCAGCCGGTACTCACTCAAGTCGCGCGTTAGCTCCAGCGTCAGCCCGACGAAGAACGCACCCAGCACGGCGCCGCTGACGCTGCCGAGCCCACCGAGGATGATCATCACCACCATGTCGATCGACTTGTCGAACTTGAAGTCGTTGGGCTGGATGCTGCTCTGCAGGTGCGCGAACAAGCCACCCGCCACGCCGGCCGAGGCCGCGCTGATCACGAACGCCAGCACCTTGAAGCGAGTGGTCGGGATGCCCGCTGCCTCGGCCGCGATCTCGTCGTCGCGGATCGACTCCAGCGCGCGCCCGTACGACGAGTACGTGAAGTTCGCGATCAGCGTGATCACCAGCGTGGCCACGCTCGCGACCCAGAAGAAGTTGGTGTGTACGCTCAAGCCCAGCGGCCGATCGCCGGAGTACCCGAGCGCCCCGCCGAGCGCCGGCCAGTTGTTGAAGATCAGGCGGATGATCTCGCCGAACCCCAGAGTGACGATCGCGAGGTAGTCGCCGCGCAGGTGCAGCGACGGAACGCCCACCACCACGCCCGCCAGCGCGGCCATCAAGCCGCCCAGCCCCAACGCGGGCAGGAACACGATCGCCACCTCGTACAGCGCGAGGTCCGTGCGCCCGCCGTAGAGCGCCAGCTCCAGCTGCATCACGGTCCAGGCGGCGGTGTACGCGCCCACCGCCATGAAGCCCGCGTGGCCGATCGAGAACTGCCCCGTGGTGCCGTTGATCAGGTTCAGGCCGGCCGCCAGGATCGCGTTGATGCCGCAGAACAACACGATGCGGATCACGTACTCGATGATGTTGTCTTCGAGCACGTAGCCCACACCCCAGTACAGGATCAGGAGCCCAACCGCGATCGCGATGCGCAACGGCCAACGCATTCAGACCTTCTCGATCTTGGAGCTGCCGAACATTCCTTCCGGCTTCACCAGCAAGACGCCGATCAGGATCGCGAACGTGATCGCATCGCGATAGTCCGCCGAGATGTAGCCGGCGGTGAGCTGCTCCGCGACGCCGATCAGGAGCCCACCCGCCGCCGCGCCCGCGATGTTGCCGATGCCGCCGAGCACCGCCGCCACGAACGCCTTGAGCCCCACCAGCACGCCCATCAGCGGCTCGATCTTCGCCTGGTCGAGCCCGAACAGGATGCCGCCCGCCGCCGCCAGCGCCGAGCCGATCACGAACGTCATCGCGATCACACGATTGGGCGAGATGCCCATCAGCTTGGCCGCGTTCAAGTTCGTCGACACCGCGCGCATCGCCTTGCCGGTCCACGTCTTCTGCACGAGGTAGGTCAGCCCCACCATCAGCACCGCGCTGACCACGAAGATCAGCAGCTTGATGTTGGTCACCACCACGCCGCCGAGCTCGTAGCGCTGCTCCGGGATGATCATCGGGAACGGCCGCGGGTTGGGGCCGAAGATCAGGATGCCGAGGTTCTGCAGCAGGATCGACACGCCGATCGCGGTGATCAGCGGCGTCATGCGCCTGGCGTGGCGCAGCGGGCGGTACGCGAAGCGCTCGATTGCCACCCCCAGCAGCGCCGAGGCCGCCATCGCGAGCACGAGCACCAGCAGCGCGCGCCCGTAGCCGAATGCAGCGGGCTGCTTGGCGTCGAAGCCGAGCCACTGCGCGGAGAAGAAGCTCACGTACGAGCCCACCATGAACACCTCGCTGTGCGCGAAGTTGATCAGGCGCAGCACGCCGTACACCATCGTATAGCCGAGCGCGATCAGCGCGTAGACCGAGCCGATCGAGAGGCCGTTGACCAGCTGTTGAAGGAAGACGTCCATCAGCCCGGGGGGATCTCCGCTTCGAACACTTCGCCGTCGTCGGTGACGCGCACCACGACCGCAGGCTTGACGGGGTTGCGGTTCGGATCGAGCGTGACCTTGCCCGACACCGCGTCCAGGTCCTTGGTCGCCGCCAGCGCGTCGCGCAGCTTGGTGGGCTCGGTGCTGTTGGCGCGCCGGATGGCGTCGATGATCATCAGCGTTCCGTCGTAGCCGAGCGCGCCGAGCGCGGGTGCGGCGGTGCCGTACTTGTCGCGCCAGATCTTGATGAAGCTCTGCGCCCGATCGCTCGGTGCGTCGGAGGCGAAGTGGTTGGAGTAGTACGAGCCGACGATGTCCGCGCCGCCGATGTTGCGCAGCTCCGGGCTCTCCCAGCCGTCGCCGCCCATCAACGGCCCTTTGATGCCGAGCCGGCGCGCCTGGCGCGCGATGCCGCCCACCTCGGTGTAGTAACCCGGCACGTAGAGGCCCTCCGGCTCCAGCGCCTTCACCTTCGTGAGCTGCGCGCTGAACTCGGTGTCGCCCGCGCTGTAGCTCTCCTGCGCGACGATCTGCCCACCCAGCTTGATGAACGCCTCGTAGAACGCCTTGGACAGGCCGACCGAGTAGTCGTTGCGCACGTCCTTCAGGATCGCGACCTTGCTCAGCTTCAGGTTCTCGCGCGCGAACTTCGCCATCGCGTAGCCCTGGAACGGATCGAGGAAGCAGGCGCGGAACACGTAGTCGCCCACCTGCGTGACCTTGGTGTTCGTGCTCGACGGCGACACCATCGGCACCTTGCGCCGCTGACAGATGCGCCCCGCCACGAGCGACAGCGTCGACGCCACCTCGCCCATGATCGCGGCTGCGCCGTTGACGTCGATCAGCCGCGAGACGGCGTTGCCGACCTCTTCACTGCGGCCTTGATCGTCGAGCACCACCAGCTCGATCGGGCGCCCGAGCAGACCGCCTTTGGCGTTCGCTTCGTCGACCGCGATCTGCGCACCGCGGGCCGAGCTCTCGCCGAAGGTGGCCATCGAACCCGTCATCGACAGATACGCGCCGATCACGATGGGACCAGTCTCATCTTCGGTACCGGAACGCTTCCGCTTGCAGCCGAACGACAGGAGCACGGCGCACGCGAGGAGCAAAACGAGGGAGCCCCGCATCATCTCGTTGCCCTATGGCATGGTCGCGCAAGCGTTACAAGACCAGACAACGGCAGCCTAACTACGGATTTCACGGACGTTTCTCTATTGGAGTCAGGACGGTCGGCTCGTCGACCTCGACCCGGTTCATCCTCGGGTCCACGCGCCACACGCGCAACTCTTCGGCGGACGGCACGAGCAGAGCCTTGACCTGATCGCGCGGCGCCTCGTCCTCGCCCAGCCAGCGCGCGAAGTCCGCCGGCTCGATGATCGCGGGCATGCGGTGGTGCACCGCCTGCAGCTGCGCGTTCGCGTCCACCGTGATGATCGCCACCGTGCGCAGCCACTCGCCCGTGCTCGGGTCGAGCCAGTTCTCCCAGATGCCCGCCAGCGCCAGCGGCTGTCCGTCCTCGCGCTGGATCGCCCAGGGCAGCTTCTGCTTGCCCTCCTGGGTCCACTCGTAGAAGCCGTGCGCGACCACCAGGCAGCGCCGCTTGGCGAACGCGCCGCGGTAGTTGGGAGCGCGATCCACGGTCTCGGCGCGCGCGTTGATCGAGCGGTAGGCGCCCTTCTTGTCCGGCGCAAAGTGCGGGATCAGCCCCCAGTGCAGCGCATCCAGCGAGCGGCCCGCGTGCTCCGGCCGCGCGCGCACGACCAGGATGTCCTGGCCGGGGCCGATGTTGTAGCGCGGCACCTTCGTCTGCTCGCTGACCACCTCCGCGAGCTCTGCCTGGAAGTAGTCGCTCAGGTCTTCCTCCAGGATGTCCTGAAAAAATCGGCCGCACATGACGCAGATCCTACCCTGACAGCGTCCTCATTGCCTCATGGCCGCCCAGGCACCAAGGTTCGCTCATGCGACGCTTGATCGGCCTACGCGACTTCGTCCACGACGTGATCGAGAAGACGACCGACCTGGTCGAGGAGACGCACGACGCGGCGGCCAAGAAGCCGATCGACGTGCTCTCCACGCTGGGCCTGGGCGCCCCGGCGCAAGCGGTCGACACGCCGCGCGCGCTGATCGCGAAGCTGGTCTTCGACAGCATCCGCGCCACCAACCGCACCGTGCAGGCGGTGAGTGACGTGGGCGTGGCGATCGCCAAACAGGTGCTCCCGGAGGAGAACGCGATCAGCGTGGCCAGCAAGCCCAAGCGGCAGCTCGAAGCCTGGATCGAGACCGCCGAGAGCGCGCTCAATGCGGTCGCCGGAGACTTCCTGGCCGCGCAGGAGAACGGGCTCTCGATCCAGGCGCAGCTGCGCCATCAAGGCCACGCGCTGACGCTCACGCGCGAGCACCTCGCGACCGTGCTGCCGGAGGCCACGCCGCTGATCTGCGTGTTCGTGCACGGCCTCGGCCTGTCGGACTCCGTGTGGCTGCAGCAAGAGCCGCCCGAAGGCTCCAGCGAGGTCAGCTTCGGCAACGGCGTGCAGCGTGCGCTCGGCTACACGCCGATCTACTTCCGCTACAACACCGGCCTCCACATCTCGCAGAACGGACGCGCGCTGGCCGGTCTGCTGGAGGAGCTGGTCTCCAACTATCCGGTCGCGGTCGAGGAGATCGCGCTGATCGGGCACAGCATGGGCGGCCTGGTCTCGCGCAGCGCGGCGCACTACGGAGAGACGCTGGAGCAGCAGTGGATCACCAAGCTGCGCCACGTGCTCTGCATCGGCTCGCCACACTTCGGCGCGCCGCTGGAGCGCGCCGGCAACGTGGTCACCTCCGTGCTCGCGTACTTCGACACCGCGGGCACGCAGGTGCCGGCCAAGGTGTTCAACGCGCGTAGTGCCGGCATCAAGGATCTGCGCTTCGGCTCGGTGCGGGACGAGGACTGGCAGGGCCACGATCCCGACGCCTTCTTCCAGGACAACACCCAGCACGCCGCCTTCGTGGAGGGCGTGTCGTATGGCTACATTGCGGCGCGCTTGCAGGCTGCGAGCGGCTTCGTGGGCGAGCTGGTGGGCGACCTGCTGGTCCAGCTGCCGAGCGCCTCGGGCCAGCATCGCGACCCCACGCGCGTGCTGCCGTTCCACATGGGGCACGTGGTGGATGGCGTGAATCACGTGGCATTGCCTACCAATCCCGCCGTCTACGAGCAGGTGTTGCGCTTCCTGCGCGACTGCGGGCCGAGCCCGGCCGCGCTCGAATCGAGGCAGCTGACCGGCGGTTCGGCGTGACTGGCACGCCGGCTGCTCGTAGATCTGCCGCATGAAGTGGACCCCAGGCTATCGCAGTGACGACGTCGAGGATCGCCGTGGACAGGGCGGCGGTGGCGGCGGCTTCAGCGCCGGCGGCGTGGGCATGCTGTTCACCCTGTTCAAGCTGTTCGGCCTGCCCGGCGTGCTGATCGGCGGCGCCATCATGCTGTTCGGCAGTGGGCTGTTCAGCAGCGGCTCGCGCACCGAGTCGCGGGCCGTGCCCAGCGAGACCGCGCAGCCGGGCAGCGCGGGCGACGGCAGCGACTTCGTCGCGTTCGTCTTCGACGACGTGCAGAAGACCTGGAAGGGCGTGTTCGCCGACTCCAGCGAGCGCTACGCCGGCGCCAAGCTCGTGCTGTTCACAGATGCGACGCGCACCGGCTGCGGCACCGGGCAGGCGGTGATGGGTCCGTTCTACTGTCCGCTCGATCAACGGGTGTACATCGATCTGAGCTTCTACGCCGAGCTCAAGCAGCGCTTCGGCGCGCCGGGCGACTTCGCGCAGGCCTACGTGATCGCGCACGAGGTCGGTCACCACGTGCAGCACTTGTTGGGAATCGACGAGAAGGTGCAGCGCGCGGCCAAGGGCGAGCAGACCGGTGCGGACGCGCTCTCCGTGCGCCTCGAGCTGCAGGCGGACTGCCTCGCGGGCATATGGGCCAAGTCCACCGATCAGCGTCAGATGCTCGAGGGCGGCGACATCGAGGAGGCGCTCGGCGCGGCCACCGCGATCGGCGACGACAAGCTGCAGCAGCAGGGCCAGGGCCGGGTCACACCGGAGACCTGGACGCACGGCTCGTCCGCGCAGCGTGTGCGCTGGTTCAAGCGCGGCTTCGAGGTCGGCACGATCGAAGGCTGCGATACGTTCAGCGCCAGCAAGCTTTGAGCGCACTGGCGGCTCGTGACTCAGAGCGTGAGCGCGTGGGGAGCAGGCTCCGGCGCACGACGTGTGGGCACGACCACGAACGGGTGCTGCATGCCGAGCGTGACCATCGGCCGCGGGCGCACCGGCTGACGCGGCGTGGCGCGGATCGCGAAGCTCTGCACCATCGCCGTCAGGATCACGCGCGCCTCGGTGAGCGCGAACGTGTTGCCGATGCACATGTGCACGCCGGCGCCGAACGGCATGTACGCGCCCTCGGGGATGCGCGCGGCGCGCTCTGGGGTGAAGCGATCGGGATCGAAGCGCTCCGGCTCCGCGAACCAGCGCGCATCGCGGTGCGTGACCCAGGTGCTCCAGACGACGGCGGTTCCGGCAGGGATGCGGTAGCCACCGAGCTCCGTGTCCTGAGCGCTGACGCGGTCGGCGTACCAGGCCGGCGGATAGAGGCGCAGCGTCTCGCGCACCACGCGGTCTACCAGCGTGAGCTGCGGTAGATCTTCGAACGTGACGTCGCGCTCTCCGAGCGCAGCGCGTACCTCTTGCGTCACCGCGTCGAGCCACGAGGGGTTCTGCGTCAGCAGGTGCCAGGCCCAGGTCAGCGTATGCGCCGTGGTGTCGTGGCCGGCGAGCAGCATGGTCAGCGTCTCGGCGCAGATGTCGTCATCCGAGAGCGCGCTTCCATCCTCGTCGCGCGCGGAGATCAACATCGACAGCAGGTCGCCCCGATCTTCTCCGCACACGCGTCGGTCGGCGACGATCTCGTGCACGAGGGCCTGCAGCTCCGCGACCGCCTGACGCGCGCGCTTGCCGTAGAACACCCCCGGATCGATCCGAAACAGGCGCGAGAACATCGTCGACGGCAAC
>DASUME010000309.1:0-5733 GCA_036277895.1 Polyangiales bacterium | reverse complement strand
TCGACCGGGCTGCTGCCGCCCGACTCGGAGGCCTGCTCGAACTCCGACTGACGCACGCTGACCGCCTGGATGGGCGTGGTCACTTCGAGCGTCGCGAAGACGTTGCCGGCGTACACGGGGCGCTTGTAGACGATCTTGCCGCCCTCGGCGCTGACCGAGCTGATGTCGCTGGCGATGCCCGCACCGAGCTTCGCCGCCACGCGCGGCAACAGATCCTTGCCGTAGGTGGACGCGGTGGTGAGCACCACGCCGTAGCCCTTGCCAGCCGCCGCGACCGTGGCCGCGTAGGCCTCCGCGCGATAGCCGCCCGCGATCTCCGTCGCGAGCACCTTGCGCGCGCCGAATGCCGCCACTTCTCCGGCCGCCTTCTTCGAACCTTCGCCGATCGCGAGTACGTCGAAAGCACCACCCGTTCCCTGCGCGATCGTACGCGCCGCCGTGATGGCGTTGAGCGTCGTCTTACGCAGGCCGCCCTCGAGGAGCTCCGCAACTACAAGTACGTCCGTCATGACCTTCTCCTTACGGTTGCGGGGCTCAGATGACCTTGGCTTCGTTCTTGAGCTTGCCGATCAGCGCGTCGACGCTGTCGACGACCACGCCGGCCTTGCGGGCAGGGGGAAGCTCGAACTTGAGGTAGTTGGTGCCGGGGGTGGCATCGACGCCGAGGCCCGAGAGCGGCTGCTCCGCGATCGGCTTCTTCTTCGCCTGCATGATGCCCTTCAGCGACGCGTAGCGCGCGCCATCGGCATACGCATGGCCAGCGGCCGTGGCGCCGTTCTTCACTGCGCCCGGGGCGACGATACGAAGGTCGACGCTGATCACCGCCGGGGTCTGCACCTTGACGGTGAGCACGCCGGTGTCGACCTCGCGGCCGACCGTGATCGTCTTGCCGGCGTCGCCGGTCGAGATCGACATCGCGAACGTGGCCTGCGGCCAGCCGAGCAGCTCCGCGAGGATCTGCGCGGTGGCGTTGGAGTCGCCATCGACGGCCTGCTTGCCGAGCAGGACCACGTCGGGCTGCTCCTTCTCGACGATCGCCTTCAGCGCGCGCGCGACGACGAGCGAGTCCACCTTGTTGTCGTCCGACTCGACGAGGATGCCGCGATCGGCACCCATCGCGAGCGCCTGACGCAGCTGCTGCGCGGCGTCCTTCGGACCAAGCGTGACGACGATCGTCTCGCCGAGCTTCTCGTTGCCCTTGCTGGCGTTCTCGTTGAGGCGCAGGGCGCTCTCCACGGCGTACTCATCGAATGGATTGAGCTTCCACTCGAGGCCTTCAGTGGTGACGGCCTTGCCGTCGCCTGCGACCTTCACCTTGTTTGCATTGTCGGGGTCGCTGACCCGCTTGACGGGAACGAGGATCTTCACGCGCTGCCTCCCTAACGAACCCTCCGTGTTACCTCGTGATTCTTGTCGAATCGCTCGCGGTACGCGCATGGGTTCGGGACTGAAATCGGCGAACGCGGGTGTTTAGGATCTGGTCACCGGGGTGTCAAGACTCGCTCTCATCGCACGTCTTGACTCTCGCCGGCCATTCGTGCTCAGCCCACGTTCGCCATCACCGGGCTCAGAAACGCCGCGAGGCGCGCACGGTCGCGCGGACTCATCGACTTGAAGCGCAGCGCGCTCCCGTGCAGCAGCGCGCTGAAGCAGTCGTAGACGATCTCGGCGCTCGCCCACAGGGGATCTTCGCCGTCGGGGATCGGGATCTGAACCTCGACGTCGGCGCTGTGGCGTACGAACGAAGAGAGCGGGCGCTCCATGAACAGGCCCGAGAGGCTGAGGTTGCTGGCGAGGCAACGGTGCGTTTGGCCTTCGACGTGCTGCTCGACTGCGACGGTGACGGACATGCGCGGGGCACCGCGACGCTCGAGGTTCTTCATGTGTGCAATGTAGGCGACCTGAATGCGCCGCCGCAAAAATCAGGCGACGGCTTCGACCGGGCGTCCGAGCGCGCTCTCGAGACGGCAGCGGATCTTGTGCTTCTTCGAGTAGACGGTCTTCACCGAGATCTGCATCTCCTCGGCGATCTGCTCGGGTGAGCGGCCCTGCATGAAGAACAGGTCGACGAACGTGCGGTCCTTCTCGGAGAAGCTGCTGAGCGTGTCGCGCACGCGCACCCACTCTTCCTTGGCGGCCAGCGCGTGGAACGGATCCGGGTGCGCACAGGTCACGTCTTCGGCCTCGATCACGCTGCCGCGCATCGGCTGACGGCTCAGGCTTCGCAGGTAGTCCCAGGCCGCGTTGGTCGCCAGCAGGCCGACCCAGGTGCTGAGGCGGTGGCCGCGCTCGGGCTCGAACGTACGCAGCTTGTGCATGTCGCGGCCGTTCAGGCTGCACAGCAGCAGCGCGTAGATCTCCTCGACGTCGGCGCTGCCCAGCACGGAGCTGAAACGTTGCGTGACCTTGTGGATCGCGCGATAGATCAGCCGGTCGTAGCGGCTGTGGAACTCACGCCATGCCCGTCCTTCGCGCGCCAGCATGCGCTCGAGCAACTCGACTTCGGTCCACTGCTGAGGAGCAGAGCCAGCGCTCGTGCTTACTACCGTGCTCAGGATCGGGTTCATCGGACGGGCCTTTCGAGGGCGCCGCGCCTGCCATCGATGTCGCCCGGAGGAACCGAGCGCTTCGACTGAGCCGCGGACACCAGCCCCCACTGCAGCTGCCGTGCCGACTTGTATGCCTAGTCCTAAGTGCCCGTCACATCACGTTTTTTTCAGACTGATGTCGGGCGGGGCGTCACGATCCAGCGTAACAAACCTACCGGCGGGAGCCTCCGCGAGCGTCACACCGTAACGAGTTACGCGTGGCGAGCGCAGAACCTTCCGTCTTTCCCGGCGTCTTACCGAGTCCATGACGACGATTCCCAGAGCGCTCGTGATCCCCTTGCTGCTGATGCTGGTCGCCTTGCAGGCGTGCTCGCGTAAGGCCGAGTCGACCACGCCGACGAAGGTGGTCGAGATGGACCCGCTGCGGATCGTCGCCAAGCACGATGGCAGCGGGGCCTACAGCTTCGAGAGCTACGACGCGGAGGAGCTGTTCAAGCGCGGCACCTCCGAGCTCGACGCAGGCCGCTGCACGGAGGCGGTCGCGTTCTACGATCGCGTGGCCAACGAGTTCACGGGCAACCGCTACGTGTCGCCGTCGCTCTACAACGCGGGGCTGTGCCTGGCGCAGACGGGCTCGAAGGAAGAGGCGCTCAAGCGCTTCGAGACCTTGATCGACACGCTGCCGGATTCGCCCGACCTGAAGCACGCGAGCTTCCAGGCCGGGCACCTGCAACTGGCGCTGCAACGCTGGGAGCCAGCCGACAAGAATGCGGCCGCGCTGCTCGCGCGCTCGGACCTGGAGACGGGCGAGCGTGTGGAGGCGATGTCGATGCAGGCCGAGGCGCTGCTCGGACGCGAGCAACTCGACGCGGCCGATCGCGCGGCGCAGCAGACGCTGACGTACTACCGCACGCGTCCCGCCGATCAGGTGACGGACCCGTTCTACGCGGCGACCGCGAACTTCGTCTACGCGGAGGTGCTCCGGCTGCGCGGGGAGCAGATGGCGTTCCCGGACACGAACCAGGAAGAGCAGAAGGCCGTGCTCGTGAAGCGCGCGCAGCTGCTGCTCGACGCGCAGCGCGAGTACTTCAACACGATCCGCCACACGGACGCGCACTGGGCTGCCGCCGCGGGCCATCGCATCGGCGGCATGTACGACAAGCTCTGGCACGACCTGGTGAACGCGCCGGTGCCGGCCGCGCTCTCGCCCGGCGCGAAGGAGCTCTACCCGCAGGAGATGGCGAAGCTGATCAAGCCGCTGTTGCGCCACGCGATCCGCTACTGGGAGCTCACGCTGCTGATGGTCGAGCGCACCGGCGTGCAGACCGACTGGGCCGAGCAGACGAAGAAAGATCTGGAGCGGGTGAGGGTGCTGTTGCTGGAGCAACCGCCAGGGCCCGGTGGACTTCCCGCGCAGAGTGCGGTGACGCCCCAAACTCACTGATCACTCACGCTGAGTTGCTTGACACTCCTGGGACCACAGCCTACTTATTGCGCCCTCGCACCACCCGCGAGGACGCGGTCCTGCGTCTTTCAATGGTGGTGACTCGCTCGGTTCCGGCCGCGCGAGCAGCCCACGAGGCGAAGCTGCAGGGGAGCGCTGCAGCGGTTAGCTGGCGTAGCTCAATGGTAGAGCACCTGTTTTGTAAACAGGCGGCTGTGGGTTCAAGTCCCGTCGCCAGCTCGGGAGAGGGTCACCGGCTTACGTCTGGCGACCGCACGATTGACATCGTAAGAGTTTCGGAGGTTTGCCCGAGCGGTCAAAGGGAGCAGACTGTAAATCTGCCGGCTTATGCCTACGGTGGTTCGAACCCACCAGCCTCCACTGTGTAGAGAGGGCCTCGTTACCGGGGGCCTGTCGCGGGATTAGCTCAGTTGGTAGAGCGTCAGCTTTCCAAGCTGAACGTCGTCGGTTCGAACCCGTCATCCCGCTCCGTTTGTGTTGTGTCCGCCCAGATAGCTCAGGGGTAGAGCACCTCCTTGGTAAGGAGGAGGTCGTGGGTTCAAATCCCATTCTGGGCTCCAGTCACCGAGAGCCGCGCGCGTTCCGCGCGCTTCCAACGAGCTGAGTCGATTTCTTCGGAGGAGACGCGATGGCGAAGGAGAAGTTCGTCAGGACCAAGCCGCACGTGAACGTCGGCACGATTGGTCACATCGATCACGGCAAGACCACGCTGACCGCATCGATCACCAAGGTGATGGCGAAGGATCGCGGCAAGGGTAACGTCATCTCGTACGCGGACATCGCCAAGGGCGGCACCGTGCGCGATGACACCAAGATCGTGACGATCGCGGTCTCGCACGTGGAGTACGAGTCGGAGGCGCGCCACTACGCGCACGTCGACTGTCCCGGCCACGCCGACTACGTGAAGAACATGATCACGGGCGCAGCGCAGATGGACGGCGCGATCCTGGTGGTCAGCGCGATCGACGGCCCGATGCCGCAGACCAAGGAGCACGTGCTCCTGGCCTACCAGGTCGGCGTGCCGCAGATGGTCGTCGCGATGAACAAGGTCGACGCGGTCGAAGACCCGGACCTGCTCGAGCTCGTGGAGATGGAAGTCCGCGACCTGCTCAACAAGAACAAGTTCGCGGGCGACGACATCCCGGTGGTGAAGGTCTCGGCGATCAAGGCGCTCAACGGCGACGCCGGTGGCGAGCAGACGATCCGCGACCTGGTGAAGGCGCTGGACACGTGGATCCCGGATCCGGTTCGCGACGTCGACAAGCCGTTCCTGATGGCCGTCGAGGACGTGTTCTCGATCAAGGGTCGCGGCACGGTGGTGACGGGTCGTATCGAGCGCGGCGTGATCAAGGTCGGCGACGAGGTCGAGATCCTCGGCTTCACGGACGCCAAGAAGACCACGGTCACGGGCGTGGAGATGTTCCGCAAGCTGCTCGATCGCGGCGAAGCGGGCGACAACGTCGGCTGCCTGCTGCGCGGCATCGAGAAGGAGCAGGTCGAGCGCGGCCAGGTCCTCGCGGCGCCGGGTTCGCTCAAGACGCACAAGCGCTTCGAGGGCGAGCTGTACGTGCTCAAGAAGGAAGAGGGTGGCCGTCACAAGCCGTTCTTCACCAACTACCGTCCGCAGTTCTACATGCGCACGACGGACGTGACCGGCACGGTGGAGCTGCCCGAGAGCACGAAGATGGTGATGCCCGGTGACAACGTCACCGTCACCGT
>DASUME010000308.1:0-13763 GCA_036277895.1 Polyangiales bacterium | reverse complement strand
GGCCTGGTCGGCCCGTCGCTCGCGCGCCATCCGGGCATCGCGTACCTGGAGTGGGCGCCCGAGGTGCTGGGCAAGGAGCGCGCGGACTTCGAGCGCCGCCTGCACGAGGTCGGCATGACCGGCTTCTTCATCGGCGACCCGGGCGCCGACGGCAAGCTGCAGCCGGCCCCCCCGCGCCCGCGTCACTTGCCGCTGCTCTACCTCGCGCCGGCCAGCGACTCGGTGGTCGGCATGGACCTCACGTTCGAGCCCTCGCGGCGCGAGCTCGCGCTGCGCGCGCTGTCCGAGGACATGCTGACGGTCTCGCCGCAGTTTCGGCTGATCGAAGATCCCCCGGAGGTGCGCTCGGTGGCGGTCTACGCGCCGCTGATCCGGCCGCGTCACCCGAGCCAGGATCCGCGCGGCCCGCGGCGTGGGCTGGCGATCTTGATCGTGCGCCTCGCACCGATGGTGCGCACGGTGCTCGGCGACAAGCTCGACACGCTGGAGCTATCTCTGGTCGACGAATCGGCTCCGGGCGTGACCGACGTGTTGTTCGAGTCGAAGCCAGGGCTGAGCAAGCGCGCGGACAGCGAGTTCGACGATGCCTTCGCGCAGTCGTTCGAATTCCACTCGCGGCACTGGGCGATCCGGTTCTTGGCCAAGCCCGGCACCGCGGCGGCGCACCTGCTGTCGCCGGTGATCGCGAGCTTCGGCGCGCTCCTGTCGCTGGCTGCGATGTTGATCCTCGGTACGCTCGACTTCGCGAAGCGGCTTCGCTACGAGGTCGAGGCCGCGCAGCAGATCGGACAGTACCGGCTCTACCGCAAGCTCGGCGAGGGCGGCATGGGTGTGGTGTACGAGGCCGAGCACGCGCTGCTGCGCCGACCCACCGCGGTGAAGGTGATCTCGCCCAAGGCCGTGGGGCACGGAGCGCTCGAGCGCTTCGAGCGAGAGGTGAAGGCGACCAGCCAGCTGACGCACCCGAACACGGTCGCGGTCTACGACTATGGCCGCGCTCCCCACGGCGGCTTCTACTACGCGATGGAGTACCTGCCGGGCGCGAACACCGAGCAGATCGTGCGCGTCACCGGGCCGATGCCGGGCAGCCGCGTGGTGCACTTGCTGCGGCAGGTCTGCGGCTCGCTCGCCGAGGCGCACGGCGCCGGCCTCGTGCACCGCGATATCAAGCCCGCGAACCTGATGTGTTGCCTGCGCGGCGGCATCCACGACTTCATCAAGGTGCTCGACTTCGGGCTGGTGAAGAACGTACGCGCGAACAACCCGGTGGCCTCGGTCGCCGGCACGATCGTGGGCACGCCGCACTACATGGCGCCCGAGATCGTGCTCAACAAGGGCGCTAGCCCGTCGACGGACCTCTACGCGCTGGGCGCGGTCGGTTACTTTCTGCTGACGGGCGGCGAGGTGTTTCGCAGCGACACGCTGCTGGGCGTGGTCGCGCACCACGTGAGCGACAAGCCGGAGTCGCCGAGCCAGCGCCTGGGTGCACCGATCCATGCAGGTCTGGAGGCGCTGATCCTGCGCTGCCTGGCCAAGACCGCCGCCGAGCGCCCGGCATCCGCGCAAGAGCTCGAGGCGGAGCTGGCCGCGCTCGACCTGCCCGCCTGGACGCAGGCCCAGGCCGCCGCGTTCTGGGCGCGCGAGCGCGAGCGGCTCCAGGACGCGCTCGCGGCCGAACAAGGCACGGGCGCCACCCCGCTCGGCGACACGCTCGTGGTCGATCTGCAAGACCGCGTCGGCCTGGTGACGTCCACGGAGCTGTCCACCAGCTCCACCGCCCTCGCCACCCCGATCGAGCCGGCGTCGTAGAAAGCGGCACGTTCGCCGGGGCAATGGTACGAACCTGCAGTGGCGGAGCGAAACTCGGGCGCGATCGACGACCAACTGCAGATTCCAGAGAACGCCGGGCGCTCTCGACTGCCTCAGATCTTGCTGGCCTTCGTGCTGCTGGTCGGCATCGGCGGCGGGCTGGCGTACTACTTCCGGCCCAAGCCGAAGGTGGAGCTGTACCTGACGCAGCCGGTGTCCCGGCGCGACATCGTGCAGCGCATCGAGGCAGCCGGGCGCACGGACGTACGGCGTAGGGTGGAGATCCCCGCGCCCACCGAGGGCCGCTTGCTCTCGATCAACGTACGCGCGGGCGACAACGTCAGCGCCGGCCAGCTGCTGGCGTTGCTCGACGAGCGCGCAGCCAAGCTTGCGGTGCGCGGCGCGGAGGCCAACGAGGCCGCGGCCGCGTCGAACGTGCGCGAGGCCGAGACCGCTTCGAGTGCGGCGGACCGCAACCTCGCGCGGCTGCGATCGCTGCAGGAAAAAGGCCTCGCCAGCGTGAACGATGTCGCCAATGCGGAGAGCGAGCTGCAGCGCACCAAGGCCGCGGTGGCCGCGGCGCAGGCGGGCCGTAAGGTCGCCGGAGAGAGCACGGCCTCGGCGAAGCTGAGCAAGAGCCTCGGCCAGATCACGGCCAGCGAGGCCGGCGTGGTGCTGCGCGCACCCGAGCGCCTCGGCGCCGCCGTCTCGCCAGAGATGGGTCCGCTGTTCCTGATCGGCGATCCGCTCGACGTGATGCGCGTCGACGCGAAGGTCAGCGAGACCGACATCGCGCTCTTGCGCGACGGGCAAGAGGCGCAGGTCAGCGTGGCCGCGCTCGACGGCCGCACGTTCAAGGCCACCGTCGAGCGGCGTGGCATCGATCCGGAGCTGGAGCTCGGCGCGGTGCTCTACCCGGTCACGCTGCGCGTCGAGAACAGCGACAAGGCGCTGCTGCCGGGCATGACGGCGCGCGTCTCGATGGAAGTGAACGCGGTCAAGCAAGCGCTCGCGGTGCACGAGGCGGCGCTGCGCTTCGTGCCCGAAGAGGCGGCCACCGCGCAGCCGCGCACGCGCGTGTTTCGGCGCGTCGGTACCGATCAGATCGAAGAGGTGCAGGTCAAGCCCGGCATCTCGGACGGCATGTGGACCGCGGTCGAGCCCGTGCAGGCGAACAGCCTCAACATCGGCGACGCGCTGGCGATCGGCTTCGTGCGGCCCGACCAGGGCTCGCGTGGTCCGCGCGTGACGCTCGGCGACAAGAAGTGACATGGCGATCGCGGAGATCGAAATCCAGAAGATGGTCAAGGAGTACGGCGCGGGAGACAACCGCGTGCCCGTGCTGCGCGGCGTCGACGTCACGATCCCACGCGGCGAGATCGTCGCGCTGATGGGCCCGAGCGGCTCGGGCAAGTCCACGCTGCTGAACATCCTCGGCTGCCTCGACCGCCCCACCCGCGGCAAGTACCTGCTCGGCGGGCGCGACGTCTCGAAGCTGACGCGCGGCGAGCAGGCCTGGGTGCGGCTGCACTACCTCGGCTTCATCTTCCAGTCGTTTCACCTGCTCGGCGACAGCACCGTGCTGGAGAACGTGTCCGTGCCGCTGTTCTACGCCGGCGTGAGCCGCGAGGAGCGCGAGGCGCGCGCGATGAAGTACATCGAGCGGGTGGGGCTGAAGGAGCGCATCACGCACCGGCCGAGCGAGCTCTCGGGTGGCCAGCGCCAGCGCGTGGCGATCGCACGTGCGCTGGTGAACCAGCCCAAGGTGTTGCTCGCGGACGAGCCCACCGGCGCGCTCGACACGCCGACCGGCATCGAGGTGCTGAACCTGCTCAAGGAGCTGCACCAGGAGACCGGGCTGACGATGGTGCTGGTCACCCACGATCAGGACGTCGCCGACGTCGCGCACCGCACGATCTACATGCGCGACGGGCACGTGGTGGACCGCGAGGTGGCGCATGCGTCTCATCCCTGACTCGGTGCGGATGGCGCTGCAGGCGCCGATGCGCAACCCCGGGCGCAGCGCGCTGACGGCGCTCGGCCTCGCGATCGGCGTCAGCGCGTTCATCGCGATGGTCAGCTTCGGGCGCGGCGCGCGCGGCTCGGTGGTCTCGCAGTTCGAGACGCTGGGCAGCAACATGCTGCGCATCAAGAAGCAGACCGCGGCCGGTGAGGTGCAGGCGCTGCCGCTCACGCACGCCGACTCGGACGCGCTGATCCACGAGTCGACCACGCTGTCGGCCGTGGTGCCGCGCATCGACCGCATGTTCGACATCAGCTACCAGGGCCGCCACGCGCGCACGGTGGTGCGCGCCACCACCCCCGACTTCACCAAGGTGCGCGACGAGAAGATCTCGCGCGGCGGCTCGTTCTACGAGCGCGACGAGCGCGAGCGCGCGAAGGTCTGCATCCTCGGCGCGACGCCGGCCCAGACGTTGTTCCCGACCGGCAGCGATCCGCTGGGCGCGGTGGTGACCATCGGCGGCACCCTGCCCTGCCGCGTGATCGGCGTGTTCGCGCAGCAGGGCGCGGCGATCAGCGGCAGCGATCTCGACGACCGCGTGGTGATGCCGCTGAGCACGTTCGAGAACGCGCTCGGTGCGGTGGACGGCTTCTTCTCGATCGAGGTGCGCCCGCGCCAGCCCGATCAGCACTGGGCCGCGTCGCAAGAGATCCACCGCATCCTGCGCCGCGTGCGCCACGTGCGCGAGGGCGCTGGCGACAACTACCGCATCGAGAGCCCGGACGAGGTGACCAAGGTCGCCGAGCAGATCGGTGGCATCCTGACCGGGCTGCTCGCGGGTATCGCGGGCGTGTCGCTGCTGGTGGGCGGGATCGGGATCATGAACATCCAGCTGATGTCGGTCGCCGAGCGCACGCACGAGATCGGGGTGCGCGCGGCGCTCGGGGCGTCGCCCGATCAGATCCTGCGCCAGTTCCTCGCCGAGGCGCTCGCGCTGGCGTGCATCGGCGTGGGCGCGGGCGTCGGCGTGGGCGTGGCGGTCTCGGAGCTGGTCGGCCGGCAGATGGGCTGGGCGCACGCGACGCAGCCCGACGTGGTGATCTTCTCGGCGGCCTTCGGCGTCGTCGTCGGCACCGTGTTCGGCTACATCCCAGCCAAGCGCGCGGCCGACCTGGACCCGATCGAGGCGCTGCGGCGGGAGTGATGATGAAGGCTTATTTGCTCGTCTTGATCGGCGTGGGCGTAGCGAGCAGCGCAGCGGCCGACGTAGTCCCGCTCGCCGAGCTGGAGAAGCGCGCGCTCGAGCGCCACGTGTCGCTGCTGGCCGCGGAAGCGCAAGAGCGCGCGGCGCAGGCCGGCGTGCGCGAGGCGTGGAGCAACTACATGCCTCACGTGGGCGTGCAGATCGACGCCAACGCACAGCCGGGGCGCAACCTGTACCGCGTCAGACCGGTCGACGGCGTGGACGACGACGATGACATCTTCGTCCAGGGCGCCAACGCGTTCGGCAAGAACGTCAAAGCCGAAGTGAGGCGGCGCGCGGTCAGGCCGGTCTTTCGTACCACCGCGCTGCTGCAGCTCACCGCCACGCTCTACGACTTCGGCCGCACCGCGGCCGGCGTCGCCGTGAGTCGAGCTCGGCTCGAGGCCACCAAGGCCGAGAACGATGTCACGCGCGCCGAGGTGGTCGCGGTAGTGCGCGGCGCGTACCTGACCTGGCTCAGCGCCGTAGAGCTGCACCGCATCGCCGCGGATGCCTCCGCCGACGGTCGACAGCGCAGCGAGCGCGTCAGCGCCTTGATCTCGGAGGGCGCGCGCCCCCGCGGTGACCTCGCGCCCGTCGAGGCCGATCGCTTGTTGTCCCAGCTCGAGCTGGAGCGTGCGATCGCGGACATGGAGCAGGCGCGCATGGCGCTGGAGTACGCGGTCGGGGAGTCGCTGGCCGAGCAGGCAGAGCCCGATCTCAAGCTGCTCGAGACGCAGGCCACGATCGACTCCACGCGCCCCGACCCACACCTGCGCCTGCTCGTGTTTCAGCGCTCGGTGTTCGAGGCCACCGCGCGCCTGCAGCGCAAGGCCGGCATGCCCGCCCTGAGCGCGGGCGTGGGCGGGGGGTTCGGCTTGCAGCCCAACCCGTCGCTCAAGTTCTTGCCGACCTACCAGGTCGGTGTCGGCCTCTCCATCCCGATCTGGGATGGCGGCGGCTCCGATGCCAGTGCCGATGCGACCGAGGCGCGCGTCGACGAGCTACGGCTGCGGCTCGAGGACGCCGAGGCCGAGCGCAACAAGGAGCACGCCAAGGCCGCGCTCGACGCCGAGCATGCGCTCAAGCGCCAGGTCACGGCGCAGCAGCTGATCGAGGTCTGCAAGTCGCGCGTCACGGACACCGAGACCGGGTACGAGATGGGCGCGATGCAGTTCGATCAGGTGCAGCAGGCGCGCAGCATGCTGCGGCGGGCAGAGACCGAGCTCGTGATGGCCAAGGTCTCGCACACCGAAGCCCTGCTACGCACCGCTCCCTAGCGCCTGCTCGAGCGACAGCAGCGCGTCGTGCAGCGTGCGCATCTTGGCGTCGCCGATCTCGTCGGCGAGCTCGCGCTGCAGCGCCTCCAGCACGGACAGCCCCTGCGCGATCGACGCGGCGCCGGACGACGTCAGGCGCGCGAGCTTGGCGCGGCCGTCGCTGGGATCGGGCGTCAGCTCGACCACGCCGGCGTCCGCCATCTCGGCCAGCGTCTGGCTGACGGCCTGCTTGCTGATCTCCAGCTTGCGCGCGAGCTCCACCACCCGAACACCCTCGTAGGTCAGGTGCGGCAGCAGCGCCGTGTGGGCGCCCTTGAGCACGGGGCGAGCCGCCTGCTCGTTCACGCGCGCCATCGCGCGCTCGTTCGCGAGCCGCGCGCACTTGAACAGCAGCTGCAGAACACTGGCGCGCTTACGGACCTCGAGCGCCTGCCGCGTGGACTCCGAAACCCTGGACACCACGCTAGCTTAGCCCGCTTCGTCAACCTGGGCTGACTTTTTTCACCGCCAGCTGTGTGCGCCAGCGTGCAAACCGCCTGGTTGACCTCGGGTGCCAAAGCTCTGGCTGGGCCGGCCAGCTCGCCCCCTACCCTTGACGGACCGTCGCAGGCAGTGCGTATCGTCCCAGACCTTAGGCATGTTTGTCTCCGTCATCTTCGTCCGTGCGATCGTCTCGGAGCTTCAGAGCCGTGGGTTCAGTGCTGCCCATGCGCTCGCCAGCCTCGGCGTTCGCGACGATCAGCTCGACGACCTGCGCTCGCGCTTCTCGTACGCCGAGATGGATCGCGCGATCGAGAAGGCGATCGAGCTGACCGGCGACCCCGGCCTCGGACTCGCGATCGGCGTGAACGCGCCCGAGAGCATGCTGCAGGTGCTCGGCCACTTGATCGTCTCGTGCCGCACGCTGCGTGACGCCTGGACCCTATTCGAGCGCTACGTGCCGCTGGTCGCCGAGGGCATGACCTGGAACCTGGTGGAAGACAGCGAGCGCGCGCGCTTCGTCTACCACTGTCCGGTCGCGTACGGCCTGAGCACACGCTTCGCCTCCGAGTACGCGCTCGCGATGACGCTGCGGATCGCGCACCACTTCTTGCCCAACAGCCAGGAGACGCACGCCGAGCTGGTGATGTTCGAGCACCCGGAGCCGGAGTACGCCGCGCGCTACGAGCGCGTGTTCAACTGCCCGGTGCGCTACGGCCAGCCCACCAACGCGCTCGTCTTCCCGCGCCGCTACCTCGACATGCCGCAGGTGCACGCCGATCCCGCGATGCACAACGCGCTGCGCGAGGTGGCCGAGCGCTTCCTGCACGAGCTCGAGGGCCCGCGCAGCACCGCCGAGCGCGTGCGCGTGCTGCTCGGCTACGAGGGCGACCTCGCCAGCATCGACGTGATCAAGCTGGCGCGCAGCGTGGGGCTCACGCCGCGCTCGCTGCGCCGCCGGCTGGCGACCGAGGGCGTCTCACTGACGGCACTGATCGACGAGGCGCGCTGCCGGCTGGCCTGCGAAGAGCTGCGCCGCGAGGGCTCGATCAAGGCGATCGCCGAGCGCGTGGGCTTCTCCGAGCCGAGCGCCTTTCATCGCGCGTTCAAGCGTTGGACGGGACAAACGCCGCTGGAGTTCGCGCGCCGCGGGGCGTGAGCCTCTGGTAGAGCGCGAACAGCCGCTCGAAGTGCTGGTCCATGGTGGGATGGCGTGCGGCCGTCGCGAGCGCCGCCGACCGCACCGCGTCGCGCGGCAAGCGCAGCATCCGCTCGGCGGCCGCCGCGACCTGAGCCGCCGAGGCCAGCGCCGGATAGACCTCCGCGCAACCGGGCGCGACCATGTGCGGCGCAGCGCCCGCGTTCGGCACCACCGCCGGCGTGCCGGAGAGCAGCGTCTCCGCGATCACGAAGCCGAACGTCTCGCACACCGAGCCGTGCAGCAAGAGATCCACGCTCGCGAGCAGGCTCGCGTACTGCGTGCGGTCGTGCAGGAACGGCAAGAACGTGGCCTGCGGCAGCACGGAAGCCTGGCGCTGCAGGTTGTCGCGCTCGGGCCCATCGCCGAGCACCAGCAGCGTGACCGGGAACTTCGCGTTCAAGCGGATCGCCGCCTCGACCAGCCGGTCCTGGCGCTTGTCGACCGCGAGCCGACCGGTGATCAGCAACAGCCGCGCATCCGGATTGTCGGCCAACGCGCCCATCAGCTTTGCGCGTAGCGTGGGGTCGCGCTTGTCGGGCTTGAACGCGTCGTGCGCGATCCCGAACGGCACGGTCACCACACGCTCGCAGCCGTGTTCGCTCAGCTGCTCGGTCAGCCACGCGCCCGCGGTGATCGTGGCGTCCATCTGCCGCGTCACGCTGCGCAGGAAGGCCCACGCCGGCGCCAGCGCCACGCTGCGCAAGCGCTCGGGCAGGTGCCGCTTGGCGAGCGGTGTCAGGTAACAGCCGATCGGATCCGAGTGGTGCACGTACGTGCGCAGCGGAACGTCCAGCGTGCGCGCGACCAGCGCCGGCAAGAACGGACTCGACACCTGCAGCACGTCCGGCTTCTCCGCCGCCACCAGCGCGCGCATTCGATCGAGCCGGATCGGCCAGTGGTAGGTCGGATCGTACGGCATCGGCGGGCCGGCGTAGGTGATCACCTTGCCGCCCGCCTGGGTGCGAACCTCGTCGCGCGGACCGGGTGCGATCACGACCAGCTCGTGGCCGTGGCGCGCTGCGCTGTCGCCCATGCGCGTGAGATACGAGCGCACCCCGCCGCCACGCGTCGAATAGAACTCGCACAGATCGACGATCTTCATCACCTGCGCACAAAGCACGTTCCGGACCGCGCTCGATCCTCGCTCGTTACGCGGCAATTGCCGCGTTCACGTCACAAGCTTTGCACTCCGTTCACCGAGCGAGCGTGCCGTGGCCGCACCGGCTGTGGAGAATTCGGCACGCTGTGAATGCTCGGGCCTGCGTGCGGGCGTACAAAACCGAGCGCGCCTCGCGCTTCCCACGGCAAATACACGATCCGCGGACGTTGGCATCCGCGCTGCACTAGACGTCCAGTCATGAGTCTGCAGACCGTCAACCGCGTGGGTCCCGTCGCCGAAACGAGCGCAGCGCGTAACGATGCCGGCTGGCTGCGACACATCGGCATGCTCAACGACTACGTGCGCATCCCGTACGCCAACGGCTCCTCGTTCGCGAGCCAGTTCTTCTACCGCGAGTTCCGCGCACGCGGCCACGAGGTCACCGTCGTGGGCCCGAGCGATCCCGACGCGCGGCGTGAAGATCTGCCCGAGAAGTACCTGTGCTTGCCGTCCTTGCCGATGCGCATCCACCCGGGCCTGCGTATGCCCATGCCGGGTGTCGAGGCGCTCGCGCGCGCGGCGGCGCAGCGCTTCGACCTGGTGCTCGGGCAGACCAGCAGCGAGCTCTTGCAGCTCGGCGTCTACCTGCGCACCACGCAGCACATCCCGTTCGTGGCGGTGAACACGCTGCACCTGCGCGGCGCCTACAACATGATCTTGCCGGACGCGCTCGCGCGCCAGCGTGTGATCACCGACTACCTCGAAGAGCACCTGCTGCCCTCGCTGGAGAAGCACAACGCCGACGTCTACAACCGCGGCGACGGCCTGGTGGTGTTGTGCCACGGCCTGGCGCGCTTCTGGCGCGAGCGCGGTGTGACGGTGCCGATCCACGTGGTGCCGCGCAGCGTGGACCCCAAGGTGTTCGAGCGCGATGCGGGCGCCGACCCTTTCAGCGCGCCGCGCGGTGGTCGCCTGCTCGTCGTCGGCCGGCACACGCGCGAGAAGAGCATCGACCGCCTGATCCGGATCTTCGCGCAGCACGTCGCGCCGAACGCGCCCGAGGCCACGCTCACGCTCGTCGGCGATGGCCCCGAGCACGACAACCTCAAGGCGCTCGCACGCGAGCTCGGCGTCGCGGGGCGCACCTCCTTCCCGGGCGAGTTCGCGGTCACCGAGATGGCGCGCTTCTACCGCCACGCGGACCTGTTCCTGTACGCCTCGCAGTCCGAGACCTACGGCCAGGTGGTGAGCGAGGCGCTCTGGTGCGGGCTGCCGGCGGTGGTCTTTGCCGATGGCATGGGCGTCTCCGATCAGGTCGAGGACGGAGTGACCGGCGGGCTGATCGAGCCCGGACCGGACGAAGACGCCGCGGACGAGGCCTTCGGTGCGCGCGTGCTGCGCCTGCTGCGCGACCCGGCCGAGCGCTGCGTGCTTGCGCTGCAAGCGGCCTCGCGCACCCGCGCGCGCGTCGAGCCCGCCGGGGTGATCGCGCGCTACTACGACGTGTTCGCGAGCGCGCGCGAGCACTGCAAGCGCACGGTCGACGAGCGCATCAAGCACCCGTTCGCGCCGTTGTTCGCGGTTGGACACTGGGCAGCCATGCAGGCCACCGCGATCGGGCTGGGCAGCCTGCGCCGCCCCACCACCGTCAATCGTCACGGCCGCAAGCAACCCAGCTGGGGCTCACTCGAAAAGGCTTGATAGCGCGCGCGATGGCCGTAGGACTGAGGGATGCCGTTGTTAGGTCCCCAGGACCCGCCTGCGTTCGAAGTCTTGCGGGCGCAGGCGCGCTCGCCCTTTCTGCTCACCGCCGACCATGCCGGACGGCGGATCCCCGCCGCGCTCGGCGATCTCGGCCTCGATGAAGTCGAGCGCCAGCGCCACATCGCCTGGGACCTCGGCATCGCGGAGGTCACACGCGCACTGTCCGCGCGCCTGGAGGCGTGCGCGATCCTGCAGACGTACTCGCGGCTGGTGATCGACTGCAACCGCCCGCCTGGCAGCCCGCAGTCGATCGTGACCATCAGCGAGCGCACCACGATCCCGGGCAACGTGGACGCGCAGGACGCCGACGCGCGCGTGCAGGAAGTGTTCGCGCCCTACCATGACCGCATCGCCGCCGAGCTCGCCTGGCGTGAGCGGGAGGGCCTGCCCACGGTGCTGATCGCGATGCACAGCTACACGCCGCGCTTCCTCGACGAGGACCGCATCTGGCAAGCGGGTGTGCTCTACGGGCGCGACACGCGCTTCGCGCTGCCGGTGCTGGCCAAGCTACGCGAGAGCGGCCTGCCGATCGGCGACAACGAGCCGTACGCCGTCAGCGAGGACAGCGACTACACGGTGATCACCCACGCCGAGCGGCCGGGCCGCATGTACGTCGAGCTCGAGCTGCGCCAGGACCTGATCGCGGACGAGCGCGGCCGCGACGCCTGGGCCGCGCGCGTGGCCGACGCGCTCGAGCACGCGCTTCAGGCGCGCGCGTAGCCCTCGATCAGCTCGACGCCGCGCGAGCCGGCCTCGTGCTGCCGAAAGCGCTGCTGCATCGCGAGCACACGCTGGCGCATCTCGACGTCGCCGAGCACGCGCCCGATCAGCTGGTGCAGGTCGCGCTGGCCAGTGTGCTTCACGTCCGCCGCCACGCCGAGCTGGTGGTGCAGCACGCGCGCCACGTTGCCGGGCTGATCGACGTCGAGCGGCACACCCACCATCGGCACCCCGCGCATCAGGCACTCCTTCACGCTGCCGAGCCCGCCGTGCGTGATCATCAGCGCCGCCCGCTCCAGCACCTTCAGCTGTGGCGCGCGCGTCACCACACACACGTTCTGGGGCGGCGCCAGCGAGTCCGCGGCCACGTGCTGGTTGACCGCGAGCAGGAGCTGCCAGTCCGGCCGCGCGCGGAACACCTCGACCAGACGCGCGAAGAAGCCCGGCACGTCCTCGGCGCGATAGCGCTGGCTGCCGAGCGCGCAGTACACGAGCGGCTTGTCGCGCGCGAGCCCCGCCCACGCGAACTCCGCCTCGGGGCGCGTGAGATCGCTCGACTCGATGTAGTGGCGGTCCGGCGAGGCCGCACGCGGGAAGTCGAACGGCTCGGGGCACAGCACCAGCTCGGGCACGCCGCGCAGCTGCGGCATGTACATCACGCGCGTCTCCAGCTCGGCCGTGGAGACACCGAAGCGTGCCGCTGCGGCGCGGGCGAGATCGTACGGCGGGCGCATGCCTCCGAGCGCCGCCAGCTCCGCGCTGGTGCGCCGCTGCGCGACGAAGCGCCGCCACGCCAGCTCCGGCACGAAGCGCGTCAGCGTATCGCCACCGTACGGCGCCGCGCTGCGCAGCGGCGGCACCCCGGGATCCTGCGTCTGCGGCAACGACGTGTTGAGGTACACGAAGCGTTGTTTCGTGCGCCGCGCCCAGAGTGCCATCTGCGTCTGGGTCACGTCGACCACCAGCAAGGACGGCGTCACGTCGAGCGGCGAGCCCTGCTGCAGGCGCGCGAGCAGCGCCGCGTAGCGCGCCGTGATCGCGCGCCGCTGCGCCAGCCGCCCGAGCTTTTGATCGGCGGCGGTCACACCCCGCGGAAACAGGTCCGGGTACAGCGGATCGACCGTGAAGCCGCGCGCGCGGATCAGCTCCGCCACGTCGTCGGTGGCCAGGTAGCGCACGTGGTGACCACGCTCGGCGAGCGCTTGGGCCAGCTTGAACGTGGGGTTCAGGTGCCCCGCCTCGTTCAACATCGCGAACGTGATCGTCTCGGCTCTCATCGCGGGCCCGAGTGTGTTGGCGCCCACCGGTCGCAGCAAGCGCTCGCGCTTGACGAATTTGAGCCGGGCCCCAATCATCGCTCGAGCAGTGCCGCCCAACCCCGTCCGCGCTACGGAAGCTGCTTGCCCTCGGGCGGAATGACATGTCATTCATTCGCCGTCCCTGCCCGGAGCCACGCGCATGCAGGTCTCCCTCGAATCCACAGGCATCCACGGCGTAGCGTCGAAGTCCCTGCCCAGCGTGGACCGGGTCGAGCCGCTGGCCCTGCTCACGAGCTCCG
Source organism: Polyangiales bacterium (assembly GCA_036277895.1). Taxonomy (GTDB): domain Bacteria; phylum Myxococcota_A; class Polyangia; order Polyangiales; family DASUME01; genus DASUME01. Next base: position 646 of record DASUME010000308.1, on the reverse strand, counting down.
AGCTCGAGGCGCTCTACCTGCGGGCCACGGTAGCGGACAGCGACTTCCTGGCCATCGCGGGCCACCCGCGCGGGCGTGTGCTCGCCGTGCCCGGCATCGACCGCGCGCTGGTCGGCGACTTCGTGCGCCGCTTCCAGCGCAGCGCGCTCTATCCCTGGGAAGGCAAGAGCTTCACCGCGCTCGACGCGCGTGAGGGCCGCGGCATCAACCGCTTTCGCTACCCCGTCCGGCGCGGCTGGTTCCCGTTCCGCACCGGCCTCGACAGGTCGCGCGTGGACGATCGCCCCTGCATCGCGATCGACTACGACGTGCCGGACAACCCCTGGCTCGTGCGCGGTATCTACGACGAGCTGCGCGCGCTCGGCAACGGGCTCTACCTCGGCCGTGGCGGCATACGCCGCGCGGGCACGAAGCTTCCTTCTCTGGTCTTGTGGTTCCTGGTCGACACGCGCACGCACGATCGTGCGCTCTGAGGTCTGTTCCAATGCGCTTTGCACACTGGTCCCTGCTGGGGCTGCTCTTGGCTTGTGGTGACGACGCGGCAGACGAGAGCGAGGTCGAGGTTCCGGCCAAGCTCGCGCTCGTGGCCGATTGGTTCAACGGCAGCATCTCGTACGTCGATGCCGCCAAGCTCGCGACCGCGACC
>DASUME010000307.1:0-2335 GCA_036277895.1 Polyangiales bacterium | reverse complement strand
TACGTCGCCGATGTCACGCCGCCGGAGAAGCGGGCGGCAAACTTTGGGTTGATCGGCGCGATGTTTGGGTTGGGCTTCATCCTGGGGCCCGCGCTCGGCGGGTTGCTCGGCAAGTTCGGACCGCGCGCGCCGTTCTTCGCGGCGGCTGGGCTGGCCGCGCTCAACTTCATATATGGCTTCGTGGTGTTGCCGGAGAGCCTGCCCAAGGAGCGCCGCCGTGCGTTCGACCTCAAGCGCGCCAATCCGCTGGGCGCGCTGGTGTCGTTGCGCAGCGCGCCGCACGTGCTCGGCTTCGCGCTGGTCGCGTTCTGTTGGCAGCTCGCGTTTCACGTGTATCCCTCGACATGGTCATTCTTTGCGATCGCGAAGTTCGAGTTGGAGCCGGTCGCGATCGGCGGCACGCTCGCGCTGTCGGGTCTCTCGATGATGATCGCCCAGGGCTTCCTGACCGGTCGCATCGTCGCACGCATCGGCGAGAGTCGCGCCGCGCCGATCGGCTTCCTGGTCGGTGCAGCCGCGTTCTTGTCGTACGCCTTCATGACGGAACAGTGGATGCTCTATCCCGTGCTCGCGCTCGGCGGCATGCAGGGCATCGCGATGCCGTCGCTCAACGCACTGATGTCACGCGAGCTCGGGCCCGAGCGTCAGGGTGAGCTGTCCGGCGCAATGGCGAGCATCATGGGTCTGAGCTCCATCATCGGCCCATACGTGCTGACGCAGACGATGGCGTACTACTCATCGCCGAGCGCACCGGTGTACTTTCCCGGCGCCGCGTTCTTACTTGCCGCAGGCTGCGCGCTCCTGTGCCTGCTCTTGTTCGAGCTCCAGCTGCGCCGCGTTCGCGGGCCGGCGCGGCGAGCTCGGGCAACGCGCTGATGCGCCCCATCGACCACAACGCGGTGGCGTAGATGCCCGCGCCGACACCAGGTTCACCGGCGTCGGCGCCGAGACGCCCAGTCGTTTGGCCCAGGCACGCTGCGACTCTCGACGGCGGACTCTCGCGATGGCCAGGTCCTCCCCCAACGCGCGCATGGCCGCGACCACCGCAGGCGGCATTGCGAGCAAGGCCTCGGGCATGCCCCGCGCTCGGAGCCCACTCGCAGCGCGCGAAAGGAACGAACGGCACGCACTACATGGCAGGTAAAAGCGTTCATTGACGGCGCTTCGCACCGATTCCGTAATTGGGGCTGGTTCGTGTAGCGCTCGAGCAGGGAGAAGCGAGTCAGGCATGAGTTCGCTGTCCGAAGTGCCCTCGCCGACGGCGGAGCACGAGCAGGTGATCGGTGGTCGTTATCGCGTGCTTCGCCCGCTGGGTCAGGGCGGCATGGGCGCGGTCTACGCGGTTCAAGACCGTGTCTCCGGGCGAGAGCTGGCGCTGAAGCGCCTGACTCACGGCGCGAGCGCGTCCACCGCAGCGCTGTTCGAGCGCGAATACCACACGCTCGCTGGTCTACGCCACGCGTGCATCGTCGAGGTCTACGAGTACGCGCGCGACCACGGCGCCCCGTACTACACGATGGAGCTGATCGAGGGCAGCGACCTGGCCCGGCAAGCGCCCATGCAGTGGCGCGCGGCCTGCCGCGACCTGCGCGACGCAGCCTCCATCCTGGGCGTGCTGCACGCGCGTCAGCTCCTTCATCGCGACTTGAGCCCACGCAACCTGCTGCGCAGCAAGAGCGGCCGCCTGAAGCTGATCGACTTCGGCGCGCTCGCGAAGTTCGGGCCGAGCACCGAGGTCGTCGGCACGCCGCCGTTCGTCTCACCCGAGGCGCTGCGCGCGGAGGAGCTCGATCAACGCACCGACCTGTATGCCCTTGGCGCGCTCGCATACTGGCTCGTGTCCGGCGTGCACGCGTACCCGGCGCGCAGCCTGAACGAGCTGCCGGGGTTGTGGCGGAGCGAGCCTCCGCCGCCCTCGGAAGCGCTCGCCATGGTCGGCGGCGGGCTGCTCGAGCCGATTCCACCCGAGCTCGACCGGCTGATCATGGCACTCCTGCGTGCAGCTCCTTCGGAGCGTCCGCACGACACGGGCGAGCTGATCGACCGGCTCAACGCGATCGCGGGACTCGAGGCCGAGGCGACCGACACCGCAGCACAGGGCTACCTCGACAGCAAAGCGTTCGTCGGCCGGGTGCGCGAGCGGCAGCGGGCGCTCGCCCTGTTCGGCGAGGCATGCGCCGGCTCACCACGGACCTTACTCGTGGAGGGCGTGTCTGTGCGCAAGCCTCGTGTGCGCCAGAACGGCCGGGAGGTCGAGCTGCCGAGCTGGGCCGCGTTCGCCGACAAGGACCCGCTGAATGAGCGCACCGTCGAACAGGTCGCCCTCGGCGTCTCG
>DASUME010000306.1:0-2112 GCA_036277895.1 Polyangiales bacterium | reverse complement strand
CATCCAAGTGCCATGACACCAGCATTTCGCACGGGCGATCCAACCACGTTGCCCCGGATTCACAGAACGCGCAGGGTGCACTCGCGCACGTAGATCGTGCGCCTACCTCTCGCACATACGCGAGACGTGGCTGTAACGAGGAGAGCCGGTGCGAGGTGCAAGCAAGGGTGCAGCATGGGTCTTGGGAGGGCTCGTGCTGTTTGCTCTACTCGGTGGCGCCAGCATGGCCTACCTGCTGGGCACGGAGCGCGGCAACCGAGCGCTGAGTGACTTCGTCGCCGGCAAGATCAGCAGCGTGTTCGCGGGCCGGATGGAGATCGCCCACATCGACGACCTGCGCATCGACCGCATCGTCGCGCGCGGCGTGCGCTTCATTCCCCCGGACAACGGACCGCCGGCGATCGACGCTCCGCGCGTGGTGATGACCTTCAGCGCCTGGAAGATGCTCCACGGCGAGTACGGCTGGTCGCGCGCCGAGGTCGATCACCCTCTGGTGCGCGTGACGGAGAACCCTCGCGGCAAGACCAACATGGAGGAGCTGTTCGCCTCCCCGAAGGGTAAGGCCCCGAACGAACCCAAGAAGAAGGACGAGAGCAGCAGCCCGGTCGCGATGGAGAACATGGTCACCACGCAGGCCAAGCTCTGGCTCGGCGGCGGCTCCATCCCCGAGATGTACCTGAGTGAGCTCGACGGCATCATGCGCATCGACATCGACCCGAAGGGCGACGCCACGCTGCGCTTCGACGAGTACAAGGGCAAGCTGGACGGCCTGCCCAGCGGCCACCTGGACTTTGCAGACGTGTCGGGGAGCGTCTGGACCGGCGGCAAGCGCCTGCTCCAGTTCACCGGCCACGGCAAGAACAAGGGGCAGCCGGTGGAGTTCGGCCTCGAGATCAGCACCAAGCCGAGCGACGTGCGGATCGACGCGCAGTTCGACGAGGTCGGGGTTGGCTCGCTGGCCGCTCGCATGATGGCAGTCTGGAGCCAGTTCTCTCCGGGCATCGACGTCGAGGTACGCCAACAGCGGAACTGAGTGCCCGCCGCTTGTCTGGCGCGGAACGGAGCGAGTACTACTGCGTGATGAACGCGCGCCTCCAGGACCGCCGCATCCTCGTCACACACGCCGACCGCTACATGGGCCCCGCCATCGCGACCCTGTTCCAGGACGAGGGCGCCGAGGTGCTGCAAGATGTCGATCCGCTGACCGAGCCGGGCGCCTGCGATGACCTGATCACGCGCGTGGGCGAGCTCGACGTGCTGGTGGCGAACCTGGCGCACCCGCCGCGCGCCACCTCGGTCACGCGCATCGCGGACGACGAGTGGCACGCCCTGTTCGATCACCTCGTGCACCCGCTGATGAAGCTGGTGCGCGCGGTCGCGCCGGCGATGATCCAGCGCGGCAGCGGCAAGATCGTCGCGATCACCAGCGCCGCTCCGATGCGCGGCATCCCGGACGCCAGCGCGTACTGTGCGGCGCGCGGCGCGCAGAACGCGTTCGTGCGCGCCGCCGGCCTGGAGCTCGCGCCGCACAACGTGCAGTTCAACGCGGTCGGCCAGAACTACGTGCGCAACCCCACCTACTACCCCGAGGACCTGCTCGACACGCCCCGGTTCGCCAAGCACCTCGCGCGCAACGTGCCGTCGCAGCGCGTGGCCGAGGGCTGGGAGAGCGCCGAGCTCGCGCTGTTCCTGGCGTCCGACAAGAGCGACTTCCTGGTCGGCCAGGTGGTGCCGTTCGCCGGCGGGTGGGTGACCTAGTCATCCCGGGTAGGTCGCTCTGCGCACGCGTTCGAGGCGCTCCGCCCGAGTCGGGTCGTTCTCCGCGCTTTCGATGGGTCATCGAAGGCGAAAGCCCAATGTTCCTGGACGGCGTCTGCTCCGTTTCGCTGGCACGGCCGATGCGACGCATCGCGTTCGGAGGTTTCCCATGAAGACGATGCTCCTCAGCGTGCTCGCGCTCTCGATCGTTCCGCTCACCGCGCTGGCCGCGCCGACGCACCCGCTGGCCGCAACCAAGCCGATGGTCGAGCACAACCTGGAGATCCAGCAGCGGCACGCCAAGCGTGTGCACGGGAGCGAGCACGCGTACTCGCCCGCGCGCGACAAGTCGCC
>DASUME010000305.1:0-20257 GCA_036277895.1 Polyangiales bacterium | reverse complement strand
AGCACGAACGTGGAGCCGAGCTCGACCGGGACCGACCGGTACGCGATCTCCAGCTGTTCGCTGACGCCAAGGGCCCGGCTCAACACGCTCTGCTCGTCCGAGATACGCAGGCGGTGGTCCTCGGTGAGCTGCTCGACCGTGGTGCCATGGAGACGGTAGATGCGCGTATCTCCGACGTGGACGAGGTGTGCCGTCCTCGACTTGATCACCAGTGCACTGAAGGCGCAGACGTAGCCCCGCTCGCGGTCGTAGCGGAGGTCGCTCGCTCGGCTGTGCGCGTACAGCCACGAGTTCGTCGCGCTGAGCACACGCTCGGCGGCGGTGCGCACGGACCAGGCTTCCGAGGTGCAGTAGTAGTCTTCGAGGAACGTCTTGACCGCCGACTCGCTGGCGACCTGGCTGACGGCGCTGCTGCTGATGCCATCCGCGATGGCGACACACACGCCCTTGGCGCTGAGCAGTGGCTCCCCGGGCGTGAGCGCTCCATGGAAGTCTTGGTTCGTGGCCTTCTTGCCCTTGTCGGAGTGCTGCCCGACGGAGACCTTGAGCTGAGCCGGCATCGACCTCACACCCCCTTGCCACCGCCGTGCCCTCGCGGGCCTGTCAGCTGCGAACGGCCTCGCTCAGCCCGCCTACGGTTTGTGGCGTGCTCACCTTCCTGCGCGAGGGCGCCGTGCGTACGTGCGTGCCGTAGAGCGTGAGCCCCGTGAAGGTGATGCCGCCGAGCAAGTTGCCGAGCACGGTGGGAACTTCGTTCCAGACGAAGTAGTCCGCGATCGAGAACTTCCCTCCCATGATCAGCGCCGAGGGGAAGAGGAACATGTTCACGACCGAGTGCTCGAACGTCATGAAGAAGAAGAGCATGATCGGCATCCACATGGCGATCACCTTGCCGCTCACGTGCGTGGAGATCATCGCGCCGACGACGCCGGACGAGACCATCCAGTTGCACAGCACCCCACGCACGAAGATGGTCATCCAGCCCGCGAAGCCGTAGGCGGAGTAGCCCACCGTCCGCGCCTGGCCGATGCTGGCGATCTTCTCTCCTACGGGTCCAGGCCCTGTGCTGAAGCCGTACGTGAAGACGTACGACATCAAGAACGCAACCACGAGCGCACCGGCGAAGTTGCCGACGAACACCAGACCCCAGTTGCGGAGCACGCCGCCCATGGTGACCCCCGGCCGCTTATCGATCAGCGCGAGTGGGCTGAGCATGAAGACGCCTGTCAGCAGGTCGAAGCCCATCAGGTAGAGCATGCAAAAGCCAACCGGAAACAGCACGGCCCCGAGCAGGGGCGAGCCGGTGCTGACCGTCACCGACACGGCGAACACGGCGGCGAGCGCGAGCAGCGCGCCGGCCATGAAGCCGCGAATCAGCGTGTCGCGCGTCGACATGAACACCTTCGACTCACCGGCGTCGACCATCTTGGAGACGAATTCTGCGGGGGCGAGATAGGCCATGGGGAGAGCTCCTTGCGTTTCAGAGGTGGGCAGACGAGAGGGACCGCGTGTTGCCTGCGGCTCGCACCGCGTTCGCGGCAGAGCATCGCGCCATCGCTGGATGAGCGAGCGCTCGTGCAGGCCTGCGTTGCTGGCCTCGCGGCGGTGCGCGCAGCTCCAAGAGCAGCTTCCGTTCCAGCTGCGAGATCGTCGAATGCGCGGCAGTTCTCTGGGTAGCTCCGCGTAGTGGATGCGACGAAAACGTAGGGCCCGACATCTTTTGCAACCCAGAAATCCACGTGATCTCGAGCGCGAACGCGCGCGAAACGCTCCGGTCATCGATCGTTGGGCGTGCGCGCAGCGGATCGACGCCGCGCGTCGGCGATCGCGTCGTCCAGGCGCAGAACTGCTCTCGCAGCGTGCGTTCTCCGTGCGCGACAGAGCTTGCCACGCGGCGGGACTAACGCAGCACGCGCGGAGACGGCAAACCGGCTCATGGAGATAGGGATCGATAGCGGGCGAGGCCCACGATGCGCGGCGCGAGGCGTGTGCGCTTGCGCGGCTTCCGAAAGCTGGCAAGTCCGGGCCGCATGCCGCGCGCATTTTCACTCATCGAGCGAGTCGACACGCCCGAAGGTCCGCTCGAGCTTCGCCAGAGTGGCGAACACTTCATGATCACCGTGGGGGCTCGCGTGTTGATGACGAGCCAGCTCAATCGCTCGGAGGTCGCGGTGGCTGTGCTGGGCTGCGAGCCGATCGCCGCGCGCCCGACACCGCGGGTGCTGATCGGCGGGCTCGGGCTCGGCTTCACGCTGCGTGCGGCGCTCGATGTGCTGCCGCGCAAGGCGCGCGTCGACGTCGCCGAGCTGAACTCGGTGGTCGAGCGCTGGTGCCGTGGCCCCGTGGCGGTGCTGACGCGCGACGTGCTCTCCGACCCGCGCGTGCACGTGTCGATCACGGATGTGACGAAGCCGATCCGGGCTTCGATCGCGAAGTACGACGCGATCGTGATCGATCTCTACGTCGGTCCGGATGACCCGAAGCGCGGTCGGATCGACCCGCTCTACGGCACGGAGATCCTGGAGAAGACACACGCCGCGCTCAAGGCTGGCGGCGTCTACGCCGTGTGGTCGGAGGAGCCGAACACGCGCTTCGAGGAGCGCCTGCGCAAGATCGGCTTCTCCGTGAAGCTCGAGCGCCCCCGCGGAGGTGGTCCCCGGCACGCCGTCTATCTCGCCACCAAGCGCGCCTAGCGCGGCGCTCGCTCGGCGTCCTTTCGATGATGTTGGGGGCGCCATCTGCGGCCCGACGCAGACGTGCTCTACTCTCGAGATGCGTCTCGAGATCCGCTGTCGCTGCGGCATCGTGGCCGGGCACGTGCAGGTAACGGAGCAGCGCCGCGTCGTCTGTTACTGCGACGACTGCCAGCTCTACGCGCGCTACCTGAACCGTGTCGACATCCTCGACGCGCATGGCGGGACCGACGCCGTGATCACCGCGCCGGGGCACGTGCACCTCGATCGCGGCCAAGCTTTCGTGCGTTGCCTTCGCCTGACCGCGCGCGGCGCGTATCGCTGGTACGCCTCGTGCTGCAACACACCGCTCGGGAGCACGCTCGGTGCGTGGCTACCGTTCGCCAGCCTGCCGTCCACCTGCTTCGCGTCGCAGGGAAGGTTGGGTCCGATCGACGCGCGCGTGCGAGCGCGGTACGCGAGCAGTCACGTTCCGGGAGCACAGCTGCGCGTGCCGCTCATGTTTCTGCTGAGCACGCTATGGTTCGTGCTGCGCCAGTTCCGCGCACGCCGGCCGTCTCTCTACCCCTTGCAGCCGCAGGACCCGCGCGTGGTTCCGAGCGAAGAGCTCGCGCCGTTACGCGCCGGACTTCCTGCGTCGAGCGTGGGCGCGAGCCCGCTCGACTCCATGACGGTCGCCGTGCTGAGGAGCTGCGGCTGAGGGCGTACGGCAAATCCCGCACGTCTCGAAAGTTACAGTGACCGTTCGATCCAGCGCGTTTCCTCCGGTCAAGCTTGTGTTCGACCGGTGCAGGAAGGCTCCACGCATCGCTGCGGCGCGTGCCAGAGTCAGCACGTCACGTCTGCCGCTCGCCTCTGCGCGAGGGCGGCTGCTTGGAGATTTACAGATGTCCTACTCCACGCGCGTCGCGCGCCACGCTTTGATGTTCTGTCTGCTCTTCCCGGCGTGCGAGTCCACGCGCAACGAGAGCCCGCCTGCTCGCGACGCAGGCACCGCGCCACGAGATGGCAGCACGCCGACGGCCACTCGTGACGCCGCCAGCGCGGACGCTAGCCGGCCACCTGGAGCGGACGCGAGCTCCGAGCCGCCCGTCGCGGGCGACGGCGCAGTCGCCGCGGACAGCGCGGCACCGGTGGAGTACGTGCGCGAGGCTTGTGAATTGGTCGAGACCGCGCAGGGGGATGGCCCCGCCGGGACCTTACGGCTCGACGTGGAGGTGGTGGTTCAGGGACTCGAGATCCCGTGGGGGCTGGCGTGGCTGCCGAACGGAGATCTGCTGGTCACCGAGCGCCCCGGCCGCCTGCGCATGATCCGCGGCGGTCAGCTGCAGGCCACACCTCTGCTCGATGTCGAGGTGGCGCAGGTCTCGTTCCTCGAAGAGCTCGGGCTCGGGAGCGAAGGGGGCTTGCTCGGCGTGCTGCTGCACCCCGAGTTCGAGACCAACCGACTCTTCTTCATGTACTTCACCGCGCGCGGCGCGAACAACGCGCTGATCAATCGCCTTGGCGTGTACGAGCTCGCGGCCGACGGCAGCAAGGCCTCGTTCAAGCGCCTGTTGCTCGATGACATCCCGTCGGGCATCCACCACCAGGGCGGGCGCATGCAGATCGGTCCCGATGGCAAGCTCTACGTCGGCGTGGGCGCGTACACGCCGACGCTGGCGCAGCAGCCCGACGAACTGCCCGGCAAGCTGCTGCGCCTGAACCTGGACGGCAGCGTGCCCGACGACAACCCCACGCCCGGGAGTCCGGTGTTCTTGACCGGTGTGCGCAACACGCAGGGCTTCGACTGGTACGACGATCGCTACATGCTCGTGATGGACCACGGCCCGACGTCCGTCGACCCGGGCGTTCCGGAGAAGGGCTGGGACGAGTTCAACGTGGTGCGCGGTGGTGAGAACCTCGGCTGGCCCGACGTACTCGGCTGCAACACGCAGGCGGGCATCAGCGAGCCTGTGCTGGTGTTCGAGCGATCGTTGCCGCCCGGTGGTGCTGCGGTCTATCGAGGCACCGCGATCGGCGCGTGGAAGGACAGCTTCCTGGTGGCGACGCTGGGCCTGACGGACTCGGGCGAGGGCGAGCACCTGCACCGCTTTCAGCTCAGCGCGGACAACCCATACGTGATCGAGAAGCACGAGACCTATCTCAAGGGCACGTACGGGCGGCTGCGTACCGTGGCGATGGGACCGGACGGACACCTCTACGTGACGACCAGCAACTGCGACTCGCGCGGCATGCCGAGCGGTCGTTGCGCGGACGGCGGCGACAAGATCCTGCGCATCGTGGGCGCCAACTGATCGTCTCTCAGAGAGAGCGCTGCGCGCGGGCGCGCAGGATCCGGAGCTCCTCGGCGTGAGAGAGGCGCATCTGACGACGCAGCGCAGCCTCTTCGTAGCGTTGACGTTCGATCTCCGTCTCCGCTGCGATCGCCGGCACGCGTCGCGGACGACCGTGTTCGTCGAGCGCCACGAAGGTCAGGTACGCAGAGAGTAAGTGTCGTCGCAGCCCGCCGCCGCGGCGCTCGGCCTCGACGCGGCAGCCCACCTCCATAGAGCTGGTCCACGCACGGTTGACGGCCGAGTGAAAGATCAGGACGTCGCCGCGGCCTGCCGGCGCGATGAAGTGCACGGCATCCACGCCTACCGTGGAGACGATGCCGCCGGCATGGCGATCGGCTGCTGTCGCCGAGTAGCGATCCATCAGCGCCATGATCAAGCCGCCGAACACCGTGTCGTTCGAGTTGAGGTCGTTCGGGAAGACCATGTAGGCTTGCTCTCGCAGGGCCGAATACGCCACCGTTCGCTGCGCCGGGATCAGGGATTCGTTCATGAGCACACCTCCTGCAACGCGCTCACCTGGCGCGCTCTCCGGAAGCCTGCCGCGTCCGCGTGACACGCCGGGTTCAGCCGAGAGTCGAGCGGTGGTCCGCCGTGAGCGCGACCATCCTCAAGGCGTTCTTCGACGAGAGCTACGTGATTTCGAGCCCGGACGAACGATCACGACGCGAACGGCTCGAAGAGCGGCTTGATTCAGTAGTCGCGCAGCGCGTCGCGCTGGGCGGAGGTGCGCACGCCCATCAGCTTGGTGGTCGCGGTGCTCTGGATCGGAGCGGGCGTGCGCGCGCGGACGCGTGCGTCAACCTCCAGCTGCCGCCGCGGGGAATTGGCGAGCGCACGCTGACGCGGGACAGCAATCCGCCGGGACTCGCGACGGATGCTCACGCCGAGCCACGCGAGGCCGGTTGCGACGAGGCCGAGCGGGAGCGCGTGTGCAGAGACGAAGCGGCCGGTGGCCGAGCCAACACGCCCGGCGTAGTCGACAGCATCGCTGCCGAGTTCTCGTTCCTGCTTCCCTTTCTGCGCGCGCAGCTGACGAACGAGGCTTCGCCACCACCCCACGCGCCAAGCGATCGGGCGGCGGCATCGCGCACCCGATGAGCGCCCGCCGGCCCGCGACGGTGCGCCGTGTCAAGGTGCTCCATCAGGTCGGTAGACGTGCCGTGTCGGTTCGTCGTTCGAGGAGTTGATGATGAACGGGACGAAGCTCGCGCACAGCGCGCTGGCTGCGGTGGCGTTGCTGGCGGCGGCGTGCAGTGACGAGCCGAGCCTGTTCAGGGGCCGCGGAGACGGCGGTGCGGACGCTGGCCGCGACGCGAGCACGCGGCGCTCGGACGCGTCGGCTGGCAGCACGGGCAGCAGCAGCGGGCCGGGTGCGGGGTGCAAGAACCTGCAGTGCCAGCAGCTCGCCTGCGACAACGGCGTCAGCACTAGCGTGAGCGGCACCGTCTTCGATCCGGCCGGCCGAAACCCGCTCTACAACGTGGCGGTGTTCGTGCCCAACACGAAGCCCGACGCCTTCGATGCCGGTGCCAGCTGCGACGCGTGCAACGACCTCTATACCGGCTCTCCGATCGCGGCCACGCTCACGGACGCCGCGGGCAAGTTCAAGCTCGACAACGTCCCGGTGGGCGCGAGCGTGCCGCTCGTGATCCAGGTGGGCAAGTGGCGTCGACAGCTGACGATCGCCGAAGTGAGCGCGTGCCAGGACAACCCCCAGCCGAACGGCACGCTCCGGCTGCCGCGCAATCGCGGCGAGGGTGACATCCCGAACATCGCGGTCTCGACGGGAGGCGCCGACACGCTCGAGTGTCTGCTCCGTCGTGTGGGCGTCGATGCGGACGAGTACGTGCCGGGGGATGATGGCGCAGGGCGCGTGCACATCTTCCAGGGCAGTCGCGGCTCGGACGATCCGCCGGCGACCAACACGTCCCCCGCTGCACCCAGCAGTCAGGTGGCACTGTGGAACACCGCCGAGCACCTGCTGCGCTACGACGTGTTGCTGCTCTCGTGCGAGGGCGACGAGACCGCGAACATGAACCAGCAAGCGCTGCACGACTACGCCAGTGCGGGGGGCCGCGTGTTCGCCTCGCACTTTCACTACGCGTGGTTCAACAGCGGTCCGTACGGCAACGAGAACCTCGCGAGCTGGTTCGCGGGCAGCAACGAGATCGGCAACGTGCAGGGCAGCATCGTGACCACGCTGCCGAGCGGCGCGCCGTTCACCAAGGGGCAGGCACTCGCGAGCTGGCTCGCCAACGTGGGCGCGCTGCGCAACGGCAAGCTGCCGATCACGGACGCCAAGCGTAACGCCGAGGTCAGCGCGCAGAACCCGCACTCGCAGTCCTGGATCGTCGCCGAGCCCGGGCTGTTCAGCCAGGGCGGCACGCAGTACTTCTCCTTCAACACGCCCACCGACGCACTCGACAACGTGGGCGACACGGCGGCGAGCTACTGCGGGCGTGTGGTGTTCAGCGATCTGCACGTCGGTGCTGCGTCGCGGGACAACCGCGATCGACCGGTACCAGCCGGTTGTGCGGACGCGCCGCTGTCGCCGCAGGAAGCCGCGCTGGAGTTCATGCTGTTCGACCTGTCGTCGTGCATCGTGCCCGATCAGGCGATGCCCGAGCCACCCACCTTGATCTGAGCATGCACGTCACGTTCAAGCGAACCGGGGAGCGGCGCTACGCCGTGATCGTGAGCCACGCGGGGCGCATCGCGCAGGCGATCCATCCGGCACCTGGCTACGACGACGACATCCCGCACGACCTGGTTCACTACGTCGTCGAGGCCGCGCTGGGCTTGACGTCGGGCGTCTTCGGGCGCGCGGCGCTCGGCGGCGGAACCTTCCTCGGGGAGGGGGCAGGCAGCGCACGCGAACGCGCGCGCGAGCGGCGCAAGCAGGTGCGCAAGGAAGCTGGCCTGAGCGCGCGCGATCGCGCCGGCGCCAACGAGCTGGAGAGCTCGGAGCGGCTGGCGGCGTTGTGCGACGTGAGCTGGCGCCGGCGGCACGGTCAGCGCCCGGATCCGCTGCGCAAGGCGCCCGACCTGGAGCATGCCGAGGATGCCGCGCGCATCGAGCGGGTGGTGAGCAAGCTCGATGTGCTCGCGCCGCTCTGGCGCGCCTTGCCCGTCGAGGGCGAGCTGGTGTTCGAGTGGCCGAGCGTGCTGCCGTGTCGTAGCTGAGGAGGTCCCGTGCCGTATCGAGGAAGATGTGCCTGTGGGAAGGTCAGCGCGGAGGTCGCGGGCGAGCCCGTGGCCACGCGGCAGTGTTGGTGTGCGCAGTGCCAACAAGTGGCGGCCGGCGGCCCCACGAACAACGCGATCTTCCGCCTGAGCGACGTCACCCTACGCGGGGAGCTCGCCACGCGGGCGTACGTGGCTAGCAGCGGCAACACGCTCACGCAGAGCTACTGCGCGGGCTGCGGCACGCCCGTGCTGGCGCAGTCGTCGGCGCGGCCGCAGTTCCGCACGCTCCGCTTCGGGTTCCTGGAGCCGGGGCACGGACTCGCGCCGCAGATGGCCATCTGGACCGACGACGCGCCTCCCTGGGCCGTGCTCGATCCGCGGCTCACCCAGTTCGGCAGGCAGCCCCCCGCGCCGCCGAGCGACTGAGTCAGGCGTCGCTGGGTGGGGCCTCTTCGTCTTCTTCTTCCTCCTCGTCTTCTTCTTCCTCCTCCTCGCGCGCCTCGCCGGCGGTGGGAGCGAAGCCGGTGCGGCCATCGCCCGTCGCTTCGGCGAGCTCCTTGGCAGCGGCTTCGTAGCCGGGCGGCACGGCCCCTGCCGGCGTTCCTGCGGGCAACAGGCCGAGCTCCTGGCCGACCCAGACGTCGAACGGCGCCAGCTCGACCCAGGGTTGCGGCTCCTTCGTCACCGTGATCACGGCGTACTCGCCGGACTCGTCCGCCTCGCCGACGTACAGCACGCGCAGCGACTCGGAGGCGCCGCCGATCTGCACGCAGTCTCCGTCGAACAGCTCGACCGCTTCGCCAAATGCCGCCGGCGCGTCCTCGCCGAAGAAGTCCTCGATGGCTTCCTCGAACGTGAGCGACTCGATGTCGCCTTCTTCGTCATCGAACTCGATGCCGAGCCACAGCGCATCGACCTTCAGCAGCTCCTTCATCGACGGCGACACCGCTTCGCCGTTCGGCAGCTGAAGCTTCTTCAGCAGCGCCGAGGCCACCGGCTCCGGCTCCGAGAACGCCTCCTCGCGCGCCTTCTCGATCGCCTTCTTGATCAACTTCGCTCCGCGCAGGAGCTCCCCACTCTTGTTCGCCATGGCCCGAGGAGTGAGCGCGCGAGCGAGATCCGTCAAGGCGCGGTCGCGATCCCAGGAAGGGACGCCAGTTCTTGATCCGCGTGCGCCTGTTGAACCACAATCCGCGGTCATGCTCACCCGTGGTGAAGGAACGACGCTCGCAGGTCGCTGCGCTCTGTATACGCTGATGTTGCTGCTCGCGGTGAGCACGGCGCAGGCGGAGGGCGCGCGCGAGCGCCCGGACCTCGAGGCCGAGTCGTACGCAGCGGACCCGCCGATGCGGCGCTATCGGCCCACGCTGCTGTCGTTCGAGGCCGGCGTGTACGGTGGTGCCTTCCTGTTCTCCGGCAGCCACAACCTGCAGGACCTGGAGCAGACGATCGTCACAGGCCACCAGAAGCTGCAGACCGGCGGCGAGGTCGGCCTCCGGCTCGCGTTCTATCCGCTCTGGTTCTTCGGCATCGAGGGCGAGGGCGGGGTCATCGTCAGCAAGACCAAGCGCAGCGACGACCGCGCGCTGATCTGGACCGGACGTGGGCACGGCATCCTGCAGCTGCCGCTCGGTCGCCTGGTGCCGTTCGTCTTGGGCGGCGGCGGTGTACTGGCGCTGCGCAGCGATGACCTCGGCAACGACGTCGACCCTGTCCTCTACTTCGGCGGTGGCCTCAAGCTCAACGCGAACCAGCGCGTCGCGCTGCGCATCGATGCGCGCGACAACCTGACGCAGAAGAACCGTCAGCTCGCAGGCACCAAGGACGGCGACCTGGTGCACAACCTGGAGCTGCTGGCGGGCGTGAGCGTGACGCTCGGTCGAACCCCGTGGGCAGCTCGCCCGCCGGACGTCGACAAGGACGGACTGTACGATCGCGACGATCGATGCCCGACCAAGGCAGGACCGAAGCCCACCGGCTGCCCGCCGCCGCCGGACGGCGATGAAGACGGCCTGCCCGACGCCAGTGATCCGTGCCCGACCGAGGCCGAAGACGGCAATCCTCCAGACGAGAAGGATGGCTGCCCGAACAGGGATCTCGACAACGACCGGATCATGATCCCGGTCGACCTGTGCCCCACGCTGCCCGGCATCCCTCCGGACGGTTGTCCGCCCAAGGACTCCGACGGCGACGGCATCTACGATCCGAGCGATCGTTGCCCACGCGATCCGGAGACGAAGAACAACTTCCTCGACTACGACGGCTGCCCCGATGAGCTCCCGCCGCAGGTGAAGAAGTTCACCGGTGTGATCAAGGGCATCTTGTTCGCCTCGGGCAACGCGAAGATCCGGCCAGCCTCGTTCCCGCTGCTCAACGACGCGGTGCGCGTGCTGCAGCAGTACCCGGACTTGCGCATCCGGATCTCCGGGCACACCGACAACACTGGCAAGGTCGCGCGTAACCAGAAGCTGTCCGAAGACCGCGCTGCGGCCGTCAAGACCTACCTGGTGACGCACGGGGTCGCCGACTCGCAGATCCAGATCCGCGGTGCGGGCCCCGATGAGCCGATCGCCGACAACCGAAGTGCGCTCGGTCGCACGCAGAACCGGCGCATCGAGTTCGAGCTGTTGCCGCAGTGAAGGGGATGACGATGACGCAGCTTGAGAGACTGATCGTTGCGCTGGCTCTGGTGCTGGCAGCTTGCGGTGACGGTGACGAGTTGCCCGAGGTCCCGACCGGCATGGTCGACGCCGGACACTGGGACGCGGGCCCCCTCGATGCGCGCGTGAGCGAAGCGGGCAGTCGCGACGCGAGCTGAACGCGCGCACGAAAGCCCGTGCTCGCGCAGCTCCTCGAAGCTGGCGCGCTCGCGCCGGTGCTGACTCTAGAAACCCCACGAATTGACGGCTCAGTCGCGGTCGACCGCGATGTGCACTACGCTCAGGACGTGCGAGTGAAGCTGGCGGGCGGGGGCGAGCTCGGGACCTCGATTCGGTCCCGCGACTGGTCGCGTACGGCGCTCGGTCCGATCGAGACCTGGCCGCTGAGCCTGCTCACGATCGTGCGCCTGATGCTCGGCTCGGGCTCCCCGATGCTGCTGATGTGGGGACCGGACCTGCTCCAGCTCTACAACGACGCGTTCCGGCCCATCCTCGGTGTGAGCAAGCACCCGCGGGCGCTCGGCGGCACCGCCAAGGAGTGCTGGACCGAGGCCTGGCACGTCATCGGTCCGCTGCTTCGCGGTGTGCTCGAGACGGGGCGCGCCGTGGCCGAGCAGAACATGCCGGTTCCGCTCCAGCGCCACGGCTACCTCGAGGAGGCGTACTTCACCTTCTCGTACGACCCGATCTGCGACGAGGACGGCAGCGTGGCCGGCGTGCTGGTGATCTGCGAGGAGACCACCGAGCAGGTGCTGCACGAGCGCAGGTTGCGCTTGGTCACGGACCTGATGGCGCACACCAGCCGCGCCAAGACGGTCAGCGACGTCTGTCAGGCGTTCCACGCGGTCGTGACCACGAGCGGAGCGGACATCGCGTTCTTCCTGCTCTACCTCAAGGATGGCGGCGAGGTTCGGCTCGCGTGCCATGGGGGGCTCGTCGGCCCGGTCCATGACGACACGCGCTCGTTCGCGCACTGGGAGTCGGAGGAGGTCGAGCGCGGAGGCATGCAGCTGCTGGTCGACGTGGCCCCGCGCCTCGCAGGCTGGGCGCGTCAGGAAGGCGTCGAGCCGTGCCAGCAGGCGATCGTGATCGGGCTGCGGCACCCCGGCCCGAGCCAGCTGCTCGGATACCTCGTCGCGGGCCTGCGTCCGCGGCGCGCGGTCGACGACGACTACCGCTCGTTCCTGGCCGTGATCGCGGGCCAGCTCGCGGCCTCGATCGTGAACGCGCGTGCGTACGAAGAAGCCGAGCAGCGCGCGCGTGAAGCGAGCCGCTCGCTCGCGCACGCCGAGCGCGCCACCCGGTTGCGCGACGAGACGCTCGCGGTCGTGAGCCACGACCTGCGCACGCCGCTCGGCGCCATCAGCTCGGCGGCGGAGACGCTCGAGAGCTTCGTGGCCGCGCATCCGAACCAGGACGCGATCCGCAAGCGGGTGGACGTGATCCGGCGTGCGGTCGAGCGCATGAGTGCGCTGCTGCTCGATCTGCTCGACGTGGCCAGCCTGGAGGCGGGCACGCTGTCCTTGCACCCGCAAGCACACCCAACCGAGAGCGTGCTGCAGGCGCTGCGCGAGATGTTCGAGGGCCAGGCGTCGGAGCGTGGCGTGCGCTTCGTGTGCGACGCCGAGCAAGCGCTGCCGCCGGTGCACTGCGACCGCGACCGGCTGCTGCAGGCGCTCGGCAACCTGGTCACGAACGCGATCAAGTTCACGCCGGCGGGGGGGCAGGTACGCGTGGGCGTGCGCTTCGACGAGCGCGAGCGTGCGCTGCAGTTTCACGTGCAGGACACGGGACCCGGCATCGCCGCGGACGCGCGCGAGCACATCTTCGAGCGGCACTGGCACGCCCAGCAGACGCAGCGCCAGGGACACGGCCTGGGGCTCGCGATCGCCAAGGGCATCGTCGACCGTCACGGCGGCCGCCTGGGGGTGCAGAGCACGCTCGGCGCGGGCAGCACCTTCACGGTCACGCTGCCGATCGATGCGCAGGCCGAGCTGAGCGCGGAGTCGGCCAGCCCCGTGCCCAGCTTCTTGCGCCTGGGCGGCGAGGCCGGGGAGCTGATCCGCGCGTTCGACTGGTCGACGACGTCGCTCGGCCCGAGCGCGCTGTGGCCGCAGTCGCTGAAGACCTCCGTCAGCACGATGCTCAGGTCGCCGTACCCGATCATCCTGTTCTGGGGGCGCGATCACGTGATGCTGTACAACGACCCATTCCGCCCGATCCTCGGCGAGAAGCACCCCGGCACCGTGGGCGCGTACGCGCGCTACGCGCTGGTCGAGGCGTGGGAGATCCTGGGCCCGCTGATCGCGAACGCGCAGGCCACGGGCGAGCCGCTGTTCGTGGAGAACGGGCTGGTGATGTTCGCGCGCCGTCCGGGCGGGCTGAAGGAGGAGTCTTACTTCACCTGGTCGTACAACCCCACGATCGGAGAAGACGGGGAGATCGCGGGGCTGTTCGCGATCGCGAGCGAGACCACGCGTCAGGTGATCGGAGACCGGCGCCTGGGCACGTTGCGCGAGCTGTCCTTGCGCACGGCGTACGACCGCACGGTGAGCGGCGTGTTCGGGTCGCTGAACGACGTGCTCGCGCAGGCGGCGGCAGACGTGCCGTTCGTGCTGCTCTACGTGGTCGAGGGCGACGCTGCGCGGCTGGTGAGCTCCACGGGACTCGCGCCCGGAGCGAGCGCGGCGCCGAGCGAGCTGCCGCTCGAGTCGGCGCTCTGGCCGATCGCGGCGGTCGCGCGCTCCGGACAGGAACAGCTGGTCGAGCAGCTCGAGGTGACGCACGGCAAGCTGCCGAGCGGTCCCTGGACGGAGCCCGTGCAGCGTGCGCTGCTGTTGCCCGTGCCGATGGGCGCGGACTTGACCGGCGTGCTGGTCGCGGGGCTCAGCCCGGTGCTGGAGCTCGACGACACCTACCGCAGCTTCTTGCAGCTGCTCGCGCGCCAGATCTCGGCGAGCATCGCGAGCGCACGCGCCTACGAAGAAGAGTCGCAGCGCGCCGCCAAGCTGGCGGAGCTCGACCGCGCCAAGACCGACTTCTTCAGCAACGTCAGCCACGAGTTCCGCACGCCGCTGACGTTGATCCTCGGACCCGTGGAGCAGGCGCTGATGCGCCCCGACGCGTCGCTCGCGAGCGCGGAGCTCGAGCTGGTGCGACGCAACGCGCTGCGCCTGCACAAGATGGTCAACTCGCTGCTCGACTTCTCGCGCGTCGAGGCGGGCAGGGCGCAGGCCCGGTTCGCGCCCACGGACCTGGCGGCGTACACGGAGAACCTCGCCAGCCACTTTCGCTCGGCGGCAGAGAGCGCGGGGCTCGCGCTGCAGGTCGACTGCGCCTTGCTGCCCGAGCCGATCTACCTCGACCACGAGATGTGGGAGAAGATCGTGTTCAACCTGCTGTCGAACGCGGTCAAGTTCACGCACCGCGGGCGGATCCGCGTCGCGCTGGGCTGGCGCGAGGGCAGCGCCGTGCTGCGCGTGGAGGACACCGGTGTGGGCATCGCGGCCCACGAGCTGCCGCACGTGTTCGAGCGCTTCTACCGCGTGCACGAGTCGGCCGGGCGCAGCCACGAGGGCACGGGCATCGGCCTGGCGCTGGCGCGCGAGCTGGTCGCGTTGCACGGCGGCACCCTCTCCGTGACCAGTGAGCTCGGCGTGGGAACCGCGTTCGAGGTGGTGTTGCCGAGCGGCTACGCGCACCTGCCGACAGCGCGCATCGAGTCTGCCACCGAGCCGCGCGCATCGTCACGGGGTGCGGCTGCGTTCGTGGAAGAGGCGGCGCGCTGGTCCGGCGACACGAGTCACGGCGTGCAGGCGCGTGCCGCGAGCGAGATGCCGTCCGCGCTCACGGCCTCGCGCATCCTGCTGGTCGACGACAACGCGGATCTGCGCAGCTACGTGGCCAACCTGCTCGGGCAAGTGTTCACGAACGTGGAGACCGCGACCAACGGCAGCGAGGCGCTGGCGCTGATCCAGGCGCGTGCGCCCGACCTCGTGCTGTCCGACGTCACGATGCCGATCATGGACGGCTTCGCGCTGGTGCGTGCGCTGCGCTCGGACGAGCGGCTGCGCTCGATCCCGATCATCCTGCTCAGTGCGCGCGCTGGCGATGAGTCCACCGTGGAGGGCCTGGCCAGCGGCGCGGACGACTACCTGGTCAAGCCGTTCACGGCGCGCGAGCTGCTGGCGCGCGTGCGCGTGCTGCTCGAGATGTCGCGCGTGCGTGCGCAGGTGTGGAGCGAGCGTGGCCAGGTCGAGGTGCTGCGGCGCTCGATCGCGGCGCGCGACGAGTTCATCTCCGTGTCTTCGCACGAGCTGCGCACCCCGCTGACCGCGCTCCGCATTCAGATCGAGAGCCTGCTGCGCTGGAGCGAGCAGGGCAGGCTCGAGTCCAACGACGGGCGCGTCGCGGACAAGCTCGCGTCGTCCCTGCGCCAGGTGGTGCGGCTGACCACGCTGGTGCAGTCGTTGTTGGATGCGTCGCGCGCCTCGCTCGGGGCGCTCACGCTGACGGAGAAGGACGTCGACCTCGGGGCGCTCGTGCGGGACGTGGTCGCACGCACGCAGGGGCAGGCACACGCGGTGGGCTCGCGGATCCAGGTGCGCGCCGACGCGGTGCGCGGCTGGTGGGACGAGGCACGGCTGATCCAGGTGCTGGGCGACCTGCTCGCGAACGCGATCAAGTACGCGCCCGACACCATCATCGAGGTCGACGTACGCCAGAGCGCCGAGCGCGCGCGGCTGGTGGTGCGCGACCGGGGCATGGGCATCCCCGAGGACGCGCGCGTGCGCGTGTTCGAGCGCTACGAGCGCGCGGTGTCGGTCGAGCACTACGGCGGCTTCGGCCTCGGCCTCTACATGTCGCGCAAGATCGTCGAGGCGCACGGCGGGTCGATCGCCGCCGAGCGCACCGACGGCGGAGGCACGACGATCGTCGTCGAGCTGCCGCTGCTGCAGCTCGAGCCCATGGAGAGGGCGCAGTGACCAGTCGTATCCTGTTGGTCGAAGACGACCTCGACATCCGCGAGTCCATCAAGGACGTGCTCGAGGACGAGGGCTACCTGGTCGCGGAGGCGAGCAACGGCCTCGAGGCCCTCGACCAGCTCCGCAGCGCGCTGCCGGACCTGATCCTGCTCGACCTGATGATGCCCACGATGAACGGCATTCAGTTCCGCCAGGAGATGGCCAAGGACCCGGTCTGGGCCGCGATCCCGATCGTGATCCTCAGCGCAGATGCCGACGCGCGGCTCAAGGCCGAGAGCCTCCAGGCCGTGGACGTGCTCGAGAAGCCCGTGGAGCTCGATCGCCTGTTCCAGACGGTCGCGCGCACGCTGCGCTCGAGCGACGAGCGCGCGTGATGAAGTGCGCGAGGCCGCTGCGCGCGAGACGAGCGCGCTGTCGGTGTGGATCGATCAAGGCACGGCAGCGGCGGTGCGAGAGCCTTCGATCGCGGCCTCGGGCTGCGGCGGTCGAGCGGACGACATGAAGCCCTGCGCGCAAGAACTCGTAGCAGCACGCGAGCGTGTCCTTCCGGACGTGATCGCACCGGGCTTGCGGTTGCTGTTCGTGGGCATCAATCCGGGGCTGTACTCCGCGGCGATCGGTCATCACTTTGGTCGTCCAGGCAATCGCTTTTGGCCGGCGCTCTGGCGCGCGGGCCTGACGCCGAGGCTCTACGACCCGCGTGAAGACCGCGCGCTGCTGGAGCTCGGGCTGGGCATCACGAACTTGGTCGCGCGCACCACGGCACGTGCCGCCGAGCTGGAGCCCGAGGAGGTCGTCGCCGGAGCCCGCACGCTGGCGGCCAAGGTCGAGCACTTCGCGCCCGAGGTCGTCGCCATCCTCGGCATCACGTCGTATCGCGTGGCGTTCGGGCAGCCCAAGGCGAAGCTCGGCTGGCACGGCATGCTCGGCCCGAGCCGACTGCACGTGCTGCCCAACCCGAGCGGCCTCAACGCGCACCATCAGCTCGACGCGCTCGCGCGTTTGTTCCGCGCCGTGCTCGCCTAGAGACCTGACCAGTCCGCGCCACAACCGCGAAAACGGCGCCTCGACGCCCTCGCTACGCGACAAGTGACCGAGTAGTTCTAGGCGTGAGGTCCGCGACGCGCGCTCCGGTCGACGTCACGATCCGCGGCGCTGACCGAACGTTCGCTCCCGAGCTTGCGCTGCGCGGACGACGTGGTGCTCGCACCGCTCTTCAGCCGGGAGGATGCGGGTCGGTCTGTTCGTAGAGGCCGATCGCGCGACTCGCCTCCATGCGGATGCGGAAGGCGAGCTGCGCGTCGTCCTGAATGTCGTGCGCGAGGCCGATCACCGCGTTCAAGGCCGTGCGCGCGCGCTGCAGCTCCGCGAGCAGCCACAGCGCGTCTTGCCGCGGCAGCGCCGGCTCGTCGTGCAGGCGCTGCTCGAGGTCGCGGCAGCGCCAGTCGGTGAGCACGGCACGTGACGGCAGGCTTCCGGAACCACCACAATCCGGGCAATCGCGCAGCCCGTAGTCGGTGGGCAGCTCGCCGGCACCGTTGCAGCTCATGCACGAAGAGGGAGACATGCGCGGAACCTACCAGACACGCGGGCAGGTTTGTAGCGCTGTTCGTCACGCGTCGGGCGGCACGATGTCCTTGGCGAGCCGCCTGGCGCGCTCGACGGCGGAGGCTTCGTCGTCGCACGGCCCTACCAGCAAGGGTGGCTCGTTGGTGTCGTACTGGAACAGGTAGATCAGGCCCCACCATCCGTCCTCGTCTTGCCTGGTCTCGATGCGGACGTCGAAGCCGAACCTTGCCTGCATGCGCTAAGTTTGCGCGATGCCCGAGCTACGCGCCCAGATCGAACGCATCATCGAGGTCTTCAGCCAAGGCGAGCTCGGCGCCGCCGTGGCGCTGTTTCGGGAGGACGCCTGCTACGAGACCGTGAGCGGCTCGCTGCGCCGTGGCCGGGACGCGATCGCGCGTGAGCTCGCGCCGCAGTTTCGCGGCGCGTACGGCGCGATGCAGTTCCACCTCGCGCGCGTGATCGTCGACGAGGCCAGGCGCGAGGCCGCCATCGCGTGGACCTGCGAGCACCAGCTCGACGCGCCGACGCGGCCGCTTGCGCGGGTGCTGCGCGTGGTGTTCGGGCCGCGCGCCAGCTGGGAGGGCGTCGACCTGTTTCGCTTCGACGAGCAGGGCCTGATCGAAGACAAGCGCACGTTCGCCAAGGCACGCCTGCTCGCGATTCGCTAACGCGCGCAGCCGATGCGCTCGCCGTCGAGCGCGAAGCTGTCGATCCACAGGTCGTACGCTTGGTTCGGCGTCTGCCCCTGGTGGTACGTGAAGCCGATCGTGATCGAGCGCGGCGACGGAATGTCGTACGGCACGCTCGCGTTGCCCTGGTGCTTGACCGTGCGCGTGGTGCCGAGCTTGGGGATCTCCACGCCCTCGCGGTACACCTTGCTGACGTCTTCCTTGGCATCGATGAACAGCTCGACGCACTGCCAGGTGTCGAGCGCCACGGCGCTGGAGGAGTCGATGTTCGTCCAGTCGCCCGACGGTCCGCGGTCGGTGCCCACGCCCCAGTACAGCTTGTCGTCGGTCTCGTTCTGTCCGCCGAGCCGGTGTTCTTCGGCCGACCACTGCGCGCCCTCGGGCATCGTCCACAACATCGACCAGTGCGCCCAGTCGGGCGTCGGCAGGTTCTTGATGTTCACGAACAGCCGCACCCAGAAGCGCTCGTTCGGCATCGGGAACGACGCGCGGTGCGCGATGATCGACGCGCCTCCGTTCACGGTGTGTGCGTGCAGCGACTTCTTGCCGCTGTGCGCCTTGGTGTCGTCGAGCTCGATCATGCCTTGCTTGCCGGTCCAACCGGCGCCGAGCTGCGCGTCTTCGAAGTCGTCGCAGAACTTGAGCCCCGTACAGCCGGTCGCGCCGGCGTCGGTCGCCGCCGCCGCATCTTCGGCCGTCTCCGTGCGCGCGTCGGCAGCAGAGCCCGCGTCGCTGGGAGGGCGGCCCGCGTCGGGCACCGACGAGTCACGCGCGGGCGTTGCGGCGTCGGCCTTGCCCGCATCCGGAGCCGGTGCAGCGACCTCGGCGTCGCGCGCGCTCGGACCGGGGTCGTCGTCGCCGCAGCCGAGGAACAAGAGCAGGGCCGCCGGGAGCAGGGACTTCATGCAACAGCTAGCTCACGCGCCCCCGAAAGGATCAAGGCGGGGCATGTGGGAGAGGCGGCGCGCCTTCGTCTGCCCGTGGTTGATCCGCGGACGTGGTGCGCGCGTGCCGTTGCGGGCGCCGATCCGCGGCGCGTCGAACTCCTGTGTCCCGGGTTGGCGCCCGCCGCGCTGCAATGTCATGCCCTCGTCGTGGACAACCAGAGTTATCCGGTCACGGTTCTCGTCAGAAGGCCCGATGGCAGCTCCGAGGAGGTGCGCGTGGGCACGGCGGTGCGCGCGGGCGAGGGCTTCCGGCTCACGCTGGGGGAGCTCACGATCGGCGCCACGCCGGTGCAAGCGGCTCCTGCGCGCGGCCGTCTCTCCGCTCCGCCAGGCGGCGGTGATGGCATGACCTTCCCGCCCTATGGGCGCAGCAAGGGGCAGCCTATCGCGGGTGCCACGGTGCAGGACCTCGAGTTCTACATCAGCGGCAGTCGCCGCTCGCTCGACGACCCGTCGAAGTCGCGCTGGCATGACAAGGAGCGCGTCTTGCTCGCCGCGATGGAGGCCGAGCTCGCCCGCCAGCGCTCGGGCGGCGAGGCGCGCACCGAGTCCAGCTCGGGCCGCGACGACTACGAGGAGGCGCCGCCGTTCTCGGACGACGACATCCCGTTCTGATAGGAGTGGGTCTTCAATCTCACCCACGTCCTCCGCGCGCGGCGCGTAGCGACGCTTGCTACGTGTCGACCCCGTTCGACGGCGACGTCGAGCTCAGCGTGTTTGCGTTCGCTTGATGCGCGCGCTCGTGGGCGATCCCGCGCACCGTCTGCGCCTCGGCTGGCGTCAGCTGGAGGTACGCCAGCGCGCTCTCGAGCTCGCCGCTCGGGAACGTGCGCAAGCGGCGCACGATCAGCGCGACCGCCGAGGCCAGGAAGCGTACGGCCGTGCTGTCGGAGATGACGGCGATGTAGAGCGCGCCCTGGCGGCGGGCGAGCAAGCTCGCGAGGCGCGCCTGCTGCGGGGGGGGTGGGGCCGCCGCCCTGCGTGAACACGACCACGCGTAGCCGGTCGAGCTGCTCGCGCGCGCAGACGGCGAGCAGCTCCTCCCACTCCGCGGCACTCGGCGGCGTCTCGGGGTGCGCGACGATCAGCAGCCGGCCGATGCGCCGCAAGCTCATGTGAGTCTGGTACAGGCCACGCCCCCTGACACGATCATCGCAAGCGCCACCCGCGCCGGGAAGAGCCGCAGGCG
>DASUME010000304.1:0-2299 GCA_036277895.1 Polyangiales bacterium | reverse complement strand
GCGCATGTCCCAGCTCACGCCCGGCGTCGACGACCTGCCGCGCGAGGCGGGGCGGCTGCTGTCGGCGCTCACCGGAGGCGCGTCGGTCATCCACCGGGCGGCCCAGCAGTTCGTCTCGCAGCTGAAGTGGATGCGGCTCCGCCCCGGCCAGCTGCTGGCGGTCGTGGTCACCAGCTCGGGCACGGTCGAGAACCGCGTGATCCAGATGGAGCGCGAGCCGGACTCGGCCGAGCTCGACCGCCTGCACAACTACCTCGACTCGCTGCTCGGCGAGCGCACCTTGAGCGAGCTGCGCGACGCAGTGGCCCGCGCCGCCGAGACGCAGCGCAGCGAGCTGACCATGCGCGCGCAGCAGGTGGTCGAGGCGACGATGAACGCGCAGGCCGCGCGCTCTGTGCTGATCGAGGGGCAACAGCTGCTGCTCGGCCAGCCCGACTTCGCGACGGTCGAGAAGATGCGCGGCGTGCTGAGCGCGCTGCACGAGCACGAGCGCTTGCTGGAGCTGCTCGAGCGCACCGTGGCGGCCGGTGGCGTCCAGGTCCTGATCGGGCGCGAGACCGAGCTGACGGACACCAAGGATCTGTCGCTCATCACGGCTACCTACGGCGCGCCGGGCCGCGGCATCGGCACGCTCGGCGTGATCGCACCCACCCGCACCGACTACCAGAAGGTGGTACCGCTGGTGGGCTTCACGGCCAGCCTGCTCACCGAGCTGCTCGAGAGCCGCAAATAGCTCAGCGGCTGCGGGCGCCTGCCTGCCCTGAAAGCAGTCTTGCTTTGCGGGGCAGCGTGGATATGGTTGCGCTCCAGCTAGCAGGGGGTTCGACGTGAGTGATCAGAGCAAGCCGCACGACGAGGACAACTGGCGGCCGTCCGCGGAAGGCGAGCCGAGCAGTGGTCAGGCCGTGCCGCCCGAGGCCGGGCAGGTGAGCCCTGCCGATGCCGGAGCGCGCAAGGACGCTACCGAGGCCAAGAGCGCGGAGGCGCTGACCGCCGAGCTCGAGCAAGCACAGGCCGAGTCGACCAAGCTCCGCGAGCAGCTGCTCCGTACCGCCGCCGACTACGACAACTTCCGCAAGCGCACGCGCCGGGACATCGAAGACGCGCAGCGCAAGAGCGTGGAGAAGGTGCTGCTCGAGGTGCTGCCAGTCTCGGACAACCTGGAGCGCGCGGTGCAAGCGGCGCAGAAGGCCACCGACGCCGCCTCGGTCGTCGAGGGCATCAACATGGTGCTGCGCTTCTTCGAGGACGCGCTCAACCGGCTCGGCATCGAGCGTGTGCAGACGCTCGGTCAACCCTTCGATCCAGGTCTGCACGAGGCCGTGCAGCACATCGAGAGCGAGCAGAGCCCCGGCACCGTGGTGCAGGAGCTGACCGCCGGCTACCGCATCAACGGCAAGCTGCTGCGCCCGGCGCTGGTCGCCGTCGCGAAGAAGCCCGTCTCGAACTGATGTGCGAGGTGTGGGGCGAGCGCGCCGCTCGTTCTCGCGGCCCGCTCGATCGCGCTGTGGCAACGCGAAGAGATTCGATACTGTTTTACGGTGGCGAAAGTCATCGGCATCGATCTCGGCACCACCAACTCCTGCGTCGCCATCGTCGAGAACGGCGAGACGCTGGTGATCCCCAACTCCGAGGGCAGCCGTACCACGCCCTCGGTCGTCGCCTTCACCACCAGCGGTGAGCGGCTCGTCGGCCAGGTCGCGAAGCGGCAGTCGGTGACCAACCCGGAGAACACGGTGTTCGCGGTGAAGCGCCTGATGGGGCGCCGCGCGGACTCCGTCGAGGCCAAGCGCCAGGCCGAGCTGGTCCCGTACCGCATGGCGAAGGCGGAGAACGGCGACGCGTGGGTGCAAGCCGGCGGCAAGGCGCACTCACCGCCCGAGATCTCGGCGATGGTGTTGGCGACGCTCAAGGGCGTGGCCGAGGCGTACCTCGGCAGCGAGGTCACCGAGGCCGTGATCACCGTGCCCGCGTACTTCGACGACGCGCAGCGCCAGGCCACCAAGGACGCCGGCCGCATCGCGGGCCTCGACGTCAAGCGCATCATCAACGAGCCCACGGCCGCCGCGCTCGCGTACGGCCTCGATCAGAAAGAGGGCCAGCGCATCGCGGTCTACGACCTCGGCGGCGGCACGTTCGACGTGTCCGTCCTCGAGCTGGCCGACGGCGTGTTCGACGTGAAGTCGACCGCCGGCGACAACCACCTCGGCGGCGACAACTTCGACAAGGCGATCGTCGACTGGATGGTCGCCGAGTTCAAGCGCGACCAGGGCATCGACCTCACGCAGGACAAGATGGC
>DASUME010000303.1:0-4866 GCA_036277895.1 Polyangiales bacterium | reverse complement strand
GCGCTGACGCTCTTCGCTCGTCATGCGTGCGCCGCTCGGCAGGATCACCACCATCTCCACGCGCGGCTCCGGGTGCTTGGTAAGCCAGCGCGCGGCCAGGTCCTGCATGTGTTGCATGTCCTGGAGCGAAAGGTGCCCCTCGAACGAATGCAGCACGAACTGCCCGCAGACACTGGTCCATGCGGTGGGCAGCGCGATGACCGGCTCGAATCTCATGCCGGTCCTAGAGTACACGTAGACGCTGTCCTTGCGGGCGCTCGCCAAAAGCGCGCACGTCGGGCATCCGGGCGCTACATAACAGGGGTGCGCAGAAGCTTGCTCGTCGCGGGACTCTTGCTTGCGGGTGCTTGTCACACGCCGGTGAGCGCGTCCGGCGGTCCCCCCAAGTCCGGGCCAATTCCGTCCCTCTCGTGCGACGGCAAAGCCCCACTCGACGAGGCGTTGCAGGGCATGGACGGCGTGCGCGCGTCCTGGTTCAACGACCCGTCCGGCAACGAGCGCCTGTACGTGCTGGAAGCGGGGCCACGTCAGCCCAACGATGCGCCGCCGCTAGTCTTGATCCACGGCGTGGGCTCGATCGGTACCGCCGACTACTACCCGGTGCTCGCCGCGCTCAGCCGCGAGCGCCACGTGCTCGCGGTCGACCTGCCCGGCTTCGGCCGCTCCAACCCGGAAGACGAAGACTACGGACCCGAGCGGCTCGCGCGCTCAGTAGACACGGTCGTGCGCACCTGCGCGCCGGGCAAGATCGATGTGCTCGGTCACTCCAGCGGCGGCGCGCTCGCGGTGTTGTTCGCGGCCCAGCGTGCAGACGTGGTGCGACGGCTGATCCTGGTCGACGTCGCGGGCATCCTGCGCCCCGAGGTGCTGCTGCACGGCCAGCTCCACCAGGTGCTGACGACCACGCGCGCGAAGGCGCCCTCGTTCGCCAAGGGCGTCGAGGCGATCGGCGGCGCGATGGTCGACGCGCTGCAGGCGCTGGTGCCGAGCGCCAAGAAGGTCGGCCAGTCCGGCCTGCTCGGCAAGAGCCCCGGCGTGCTCGCGGCCACCGCGCTGCTCGACTACAACTTCGGCGCCGCGATCGAAGCGGTTCGCGCGCCGACGCTGATCCTGTGGGGCGCGCAGGACCACGTGGTGCCCACCCGCATCGCGGAGCTGCTCGACGATCGGATCGCGCACAGCCAGCTCACGTACATCCCGGACGCCGGGCACGTGCCGATGAAGGATCAGGCCGGCAGCATGGCGCTCCTGGTCAACGAGTACCTCAGTGGCCCCACGCCGCCGCCCGATGCGCCGGTGCGGCCGCCGCCCGCGAAGGTCACGCGCGACGGCACCTGCGCACAGAAAGACGACGTGACGCTCGAGGGCGACTATGACGAGATCTCGATCAGCGAGTGCGAACGCTTCCGCCTGCACAAGGTGCGCGCGCGCCGCGTCAGCATCCGCAAGAGCCAGGGCCGGCTCGACGAGGTGCTGATCAGCGAGGGCCTGACGGTCGACGAGGCCGACCTGTTCCTGACCGGTGGCGCGGTACACGGCGTGGTCGCGCTCGACAGCAGCGACAGCAAGCTCGACATCGCGGGCGTGGACATCACCGGCAGCGAAGCCGCGGTACGTATGCGCAAGCAGAACGAGATCGTGTTCTCGGTGACCCCCGTGCAGAGCCCGAAGACGAGCGGCATCCTGCACAAGGAGCTCAAGGTCGACGCGGCGAAGGAACTCTAGGACAGGACCGTGCCGAGCATCTGCTCGAACGACCAGTCTTCGATCGCGTGCATACGGCGGCGCCAGCTGCTGGCCTTGTCAGGGTGGACCTCGAAGTAGATGTCCCACCAGGCCTCGGAACCACCGGCGAGCGTGGAGGCCGCGAGCCATGGCTTCTGCACCGTGTAGTGCACCACCTTCGCCTCGCTCTCGACCTGAGCACGCAGCGCCGGCTGCGCGCGCAGGAACTGGAAGATGAACTGGTGCATGTTGTAGCCGCACGGCAAGCGGTGCGCGGCCGCACCGCTGTACCAGTGCGGGAAGAACGTGTTCAAGAAGCCCTGATCGCCACCGTCATAGCTCGGGGTCGCGGCCAGCGCGTCGAGCATACGCTCGAACAAGACGCGCTCGGGCTCGATCACCATCACGCCGGAGTTGAAGCGATCGGGCAGCAGAAAGTCCGGCGCGGCGGAGAGCCCGGGGCGCTCGAACAGGTCGTCGATGTTCTTCAGCACGATCGTGTCGGCATCGAGCATCACCAGCTTGTCGAACTCCTCCAGCTGGAACGCGCGCAGCTTGGTGAACGTGGCCGCGAAGCGCTCGAAGAACTGGCCCTCGATCGGGTGCGGGTTCTCGAGCGGCTCGATCTCGATGCTGCGCCAGCCCCTGCGCTCGAGCCCCAGGCGCGCCTCGGCCGGCACGTCTGGCGTGACCAGCAGCAGCTTGTCGTGGCTGGTGCCGCTGCGATCGAGCGACGCGCCGAGCGCTTCGACGCCGGGCACGTAGCCGTCTCCGTTGCACAGGGTGGTGGCGTAGGCGGTCTTCATGCGTCTCCTGAGCGCGGTCTCGAGGGGTGCGCTCGCTACGCGTCTTGCAGTCCGCGTGCCGGCAGTGAGATCACGACGCCCTCGTACGGCGACAGCCGGAAGTTCGCCCCGAAGGGCACGATCGACGCGTCGCGATTGGAGAAAATCGTGCTGCCTTCGGGCGCCGACAGCGACAGTGGCTGCTCGTCGTCGCTGAAGTTGAGGAACACGTACGCCACATCCCCGTCGAAGGCGCGGCGGTACGCCACGATCCCGCGCGGCGCGGGCATCAGCTCCAGCGTGCCGGCATTCAGCGCCGGGCTCTCGCGCCGCAGCGCCAGCAGACCCTGGTAGCAGTGCAGCAAGGACTCGCGGTCCGCGAGCTGCGCCTCGACGTTGGTGCTCGACGCCTCGGGGTGCACGGCCAGCCAGGGCGTCGCGTCCGAGAAGCCCGCGTGCGCGCCGCTCGACCACTGCATCGGTGAGCGGCACTCGTCGCGGTTGAGCAGCATGCCCGCCCGCCCGAGCTGGCGCGCGAGCCACTGCGGCAAGGCGCGATGGCGCACCGCGACCGGATCGAGCCCGTGCACCAGCGGGATCTCGTAGTGCTCCATGCCGATCTCCTCGCCGTAGTACACGAACGGCACGCCGCGCACGGTGAGCTGCAAGGTCGCAAACAGCTTGGCCTTGCGGCGATGGCCGTCCAGGCGCGAGAGCAGACGCGTGCGGTCGTGGTTGCCGAACACGTAGGTGGGCGTGAGGGGCTCGGGGAACGCGTGCTCGATCTCTTCGATCAGCGCGCGCACGTCGTGCTCGGCGAAGCGCAGGCGCAGCGTCTTGAACAGGAACACCATGTGCAGGCCGTCGTTCTCGGCGCCGCAGTACTGCCGGAGCGTGGTCGGGCTGCCGAACACCTCGCCGACCACGAAGCGTGGTGGATCCTGGAAGGCATCGACGGTGCGCCGCAGATCGCGCGCGAACGCGAGCGTGTCCGGGTGATCGATCGTGTGCACGTTGCGCTGGAAGAAGCCGTGCGGGTTCTCGGGGTTCGGCAGCGCGCGCAACGAGAGCGGGTTGTTCGCGAACGACGCGTCCTTGTAGATCGCGTTGAAGATGTCGAGCCGCAGACCATCGACTCCCTGGCGCAGCCAGTGCCGCACCACCTCCAGCATCGCCTCCTTCACCGCCGGGTTGCGGTAGTTGAGGTCGGGCTGGAACGCGAGGAAGCTTGCCCAGTACCACTGGCCGCTCTGCGCGTCGCGATGCCAGCCGTTGTTGCCGAGCATCGAGCGCCAGTTGGTGGGCGGCTTGTCGCCGTGCTTGCCGCGGCCCTCACGCCAGATGTACCAGTTACGCTTGGCGCCACCGGCGCGTGAGTCGAGGAACCACGGGTGCTGATCCGAGGTGTGGTTCAGCACCATGTCGAACACGACCTTCATGCCGCGCGCGTGCACCGCGTCGATCAAGCGGCGCGCGTCGGCGAGCGTGCCGTACTCGGGCGCGACGCCGAAGTAGTCGCGGATGTCGTAGCCGAAGTCGGCCTGCGGGCTGTCGTAGAACGGCGAGAGCCAGAGCGTCTCGACGCCCAGCGCGCGCAGGTAGTCGAGGCGCTCGATCACGCCCTGGAGATCCCCGATGCCGTCGCCATTGGAGTCGGCGAACGAGCGGGGATAGATCTGGTAGACGGTGGTGCGCTTCCACCACGGGATCTCGTCGAGCGCAGGCACACAGGGTACGTGCGCACGGCTCCGGACGCGTCAACCGCCGAGGGACTGCACCAGCTCGTCCAGCTGGTCCATGGTCTCGCGCATGCCGTGCTCCATGCCGGACTCCAGGGCCATCTTCAGGGCCTCGGCGCTCGCGTAGAGCTCGCTGGAGGTCAACAACGTCTGCTCGCCGCGCGCCTCGAAGCTGACCGTGGTCTGGGTGGGCAGATCCGGGAACGGCTCGAAGATCGAGCTGTAGCGCAGGCGCGTGTGCGGCGTGACCTCGTGGTACTCGCCGTAGAACGCGAACTGCGGGTGCTGCTTGGGCTTGAGCACATAGCGCCACGTGCCGCCGACGCGCACGTCCGCCTCGATGCTCACCACCGCAACCTCGTGACTCGCGGGCGCCCACCAGCGCCGCACGAGCTCGGGCTGGGTCCAGGCCTCGAACACCATGCGCGCGGGCGCGTTGAACAGGCGTGTGATCACGAGCTCGCGATCCCCCTTCTGCTCCAGCGTGGTCTCACTTTTTCTTTCGGCCATGCGCCCTCTCCTTCCCTTTCATTTCCTCGAACAGCGCATCCAGCTGGCCGAAGCGCGCGTCCCACAGGCGGCGGTAGCGCTCCAGCCAGTCGTGCAGCTCGCGCAAC
>DASUME010000302.1:0-3593 GCA_036277895.1 Polyangiales bacterium | reverse complement strand
CAACCGTACGCTCGCGTTCGGCCCGGACGGCATGCTGTACATCAGCGTCGGCTCCACCTGCAACGCGTGCAACGAGAGCAGCCCCGAGAGCGCGACCATGCTGCGCGTGTCGCCCGACGGGAAGAGTCGAATTATCTTCGCCAGCGGACTGCGCAACACGATCGGCTTCGACTGGCAGCCCGTGACCGGTGAGATGTGGGGCGCGGACAACGGCATCGACTACCTCGGCGACGAGGTGCAGCCCGAGGAGCTCAACAAGATCGAGCTCGGCAAGCAGTATGGTTGGCCGCACGTGTGGGGCGCAGGCGGCCTCAACCCGCAGAGCACGCCGCCCGGAGACATCAGCAAGGAACAGTGGAAGGCCAGCAGCACGCCAATGGTGCTCGGCTACGCGGCGCACGCGGCACCGATGCAGATGGTGTTCTATCGCGGTGGCTACGGCGCGGGCTCGTTCCCCGCGGAGTACGTGGGGGATGCCTTCGTCACCATGCGCGGCTCATGGAACCGTCAGGTCGCGTCGGGCTACGAGATCGTGCGCGTGCACTTCGAGAAGGGGCAGGCGAAGAGCATGCAGCCCTTCGTGACTGGCTTCCTCACGCCAGGCGGAAAGACCCACATCGCGCGCCCGATGGGGCTCGCGATCGCGGTCGATGGCTCACTGTTGATGGCCGACGACGCCAACGGGGTGATCTACCGCGTGTCGTATCGCGGGCAGGGTGCGGGAGCGTCTGCCGCGAGCCCCGCCGCCAGCGCGAAGCCACCGAGCTCGAAGGCGCAGCTGGCCTCGCTCGACGTGCGCACCGAGACCAAGCAGCGCATCAAGCTGAGCTCCAGCGCGTTCGCGGCGGACGCTGCCATCCCGCCGCAATACAGCGAGTACACGGACGGCGTCTCGCCGCCGCTCGCGTGGGCACCGATCGAGGGCGCGAAGTCGTACGCGCTGATCGTCGAGGATCCGGACGCCAAGCCGATCACACCCTTCGTGCACTGGTTGGCGTGGAACATCCCTGCTTCGCTGAACAAGCTCCCCGAGGGCATGCAAGAGCAGCCGCGCCTGACCGAACCCGAGGGCATGCTGCAAGGCAGCGGCACGCGAGGCTCCGCCGGCTACTACGGACCGCATCCGCCTGTGGCTGACCCGCCGCATCACTACCACTTCCAGCTGTTCGCACTCGACACGCTGCTGAGCCTGCCACCGGGCGCCAACCGCGAGCAGCTACTCGCCGTGCTCGAAGGCCACGTGCTCGCAAAGGGCGAGCTGGTCGGCCGCTATCGCCAGCTGGTCAAGCCGCTCAAGTAGCTAGCGAGCCTGCTGGAGCTTGGGGAGCTGGCGGGCGCTCGACGTTCATGCCCGCCGTATACCGCTCGTGGCGCACAGCTTCCATCACGCTGCGTTCACCAGGCTTCGGGCGCGGGCGAGAGCACGTCGAAGCTGCGGCGCGTGCGTTCCTCGGCGAGCATCGGCTCGA
Source organism: Polyangiales bacterium (assembly GCA_036277895.1). Taxonomy (GTDB): domain Bacteria; phylum Myxococcota_A; class Polyangia; order Polyangiales; family DASUME01; genus DASUME01. The sequence goes on along the minus strand of DASUME010000302.1, from coordinate 2,124 downwards.
CCGTCGCGCGCCACGTCTCGTAGTGCGCGGTCTGCTTGTGCGCGGCCGGTGCGGAGTGACTGCGGTAGACCTCGACCAACACGAAGCGGGTCGGATCGTCGCGATCCTGGTAGACGTCGAAGCGCGCCACGCCGGGCTCCTTGCGGCTCGCCGCGGCGTTCTCCAGGGTGGCTTGCTGGAACCGCTCCACGTGCGCGGGCTGCACGCGGATCTGCACGTGGATGGCAAACAGGGAATCGCTCATGCAGCGAGCCTACGTCAGCGCTTCGCGTCCGCCACGCGAGCCGCGATCGCCAGCGCGACCAGCACGCACGACATCATCGCCAGGTCGACCACCCCGATGCCGACCCGCGGCGGCTCGCCCGCGAAGGGTGCCGCGACCACCGCGCCTCCGACGCCCGTGGCGAGCGCGGCGCCGAGCACCTGCGTCAGCTGAAGCGAAGCGGACGTGGCACCTTCTTCGCCCGGCGGTGAGGCCTCCAGGATGGCGGCCGAGAGCGTCGTGAACGCGAGGCCCATGCCGAGTCCCGTCACGCCCCAGCCCGCGACGATCAGCCAGGCCGGGATCGCGAGCAGCGACACGGCGAGCGTGAGCGCGAGGCCCAGCATCAGGATCGCGAGCCCCAGCCGCACGATCTGCGGTCGCCTCATGCGCGCGGCGAGGCGGAGCGGGAGCCATGCCCCCGCGGTCCAGAAGATCGCCGCGGTCGTCAGCGCGAAGCCCGAGAGCACCACCGGCTGCCCACGGATCTCCTTGAGCGCGAGCGGCACGAAGGCCTCGGTGCCGAAGAACGCGGCCGTCAACAGCAGCATGCAGAGCAACGAAGCGGGTAGACCTTGCCGAGCGCGCAGCGTGCCCTCGGGCAGCAAGCGATGGAACCCACGCACGCCCAGCGCGAGCCCGACCGGGACCAACAGTAAGGTCAGCAGACCGTGCTGCTGACTCAGGCCGTACAACATCGCGCCGCTGCCTAGCGCGAGCTGGAGCGCGTCGGAGTGCGAGCTCATCTTGGGCCGTGTTGGCGGCGCCGACTGCGCGCGTAGCGCGGGCACGACCAGGCAGGCGGCCAGCGGGGGCAACGGGGCGAGGCCGAGGAACACCCAGCGCCAGCTCGCGTAGTGCGCGACCGCGCTCGCGACGCCGGGGCCGATCATGCCCGGGATCACCCACGCGCTCGACAGCGTGGCCAACATGCGCGGCTGCAGCTCCACCGCGTACACGCGCGCGATCGAGGCGTACGCCACCGACGAGAGCAGCCCCGCGCCGAAGCCCTGCGCACAGCGACCCGCGACGATCACGGGCATCGAGGGCGCGAGGCCGCTGATCACCAGCCCGCCCGAGAACAGCGCCACGCCCCACACGAACGGCGCCGCGGGGCCATGCGTGTCGGCCGCGTCGCCGCCGAACGAGATGCCCACCAGGTTGGCAAGCATGAATGCACTGAAGGTCCAGCCGTACCAGGCGAGGCCGCCGAGCTCCGCGCTGGTCACGGGCAACACCGTCGCCACCGCGAGCGCCTCGAACGCGGTCGCGACCACGGTCAGCGTGAGTCCGATCGTGAGCCAACGAAGCGGCGGCCGCCAGAGACTGCTGTTTTGGGGGTCAGGCATGGGTGACCGCGGGCCAGTGACGCGCGAGCTCCGCGAGCATGCTCTTTACCGCCGGTTGCTCCAGCCCTTTCCGGCGCCCGACCGCGGCGATCGGTCGGCTCAATCCGGGCACGCGCACGATGCGGTCGAGGGGCACGCCGAGCTCCCGCGCGACGCCGATCGGCACCAGCACGTTGGCGAAGCCCGCGCGCGCGACCTGCACCAACGCCGTGAAGGTCTCGAGGCGTTGCCCCACCTCGATCGAGTAGCCTGCCGTGCGCTTCACGCGTGCAAGGCGCGTCGCGATCGCTTCCCAGGTCAGCGAGCGCGTCTCGATCGACCAGGCCTGGATCACCGGCGCGCGCGCCAACGGCTCGAGGCCGGCGGGCACGATCACCATCGCCTCGCGCGCCAGCTCGCGCACCACCAGCTCCGGGTCGCCCACGCTGGCCGGGCAGAAGCCGACGGAGTAGTCGCCCGAGCGCAGGCGCTCCAGCAAGGTGGGGCCGCGGTGTGCGTGCAGCTCGACGTCGA
>DASUME010000301.1:0-3937 GCA_036277895.1 Polyangiales bacterium | reverse complement strand
TTCAGCAGCTCGCCCGCGCGCGCCAGGATGCCGCCCGTGAGCTCGAAGCGCACCGCGAAGTCGCCCTGCTTGAGCGCCTTCAGCACCTCGACCAAGTGCTCGATCTCGGTGCGGCTGTCGGCCGACAACCGATCCCACTCGGTGACCGGCACCGTGCCGCCGAGCGCGTTCTTCATCGTCGCGCTGCGCGGCACCTTGGCGGACTTCGGCGCGGGCTCGGGCGCCAGCTTCAGGTCCCCCTTCGTGCGCTTCTTCGCGGAGCGCTTGCCGGGATCGAGCGTGTCTTTGATGGTCATGGTCTTACCTGAGCGAGGAGCGACGCATCGAGGGACGGATTCCGAGCGTGTTAACGCACCTTCCCGCCTCCGCGCAGAGCGTCCAACATCTAGGGGGGCCGATCAAGCGCCGCAGCACTGTGACGTTTTGTCCCATGAGACGAACATGCACAGCGCGAGCGACCTACGTTCCTACGCTGCCATATCGCTTGCGGGCAGGCTCAGCGCGCGCGCTTTTTTGCGGCCGCTTTCACGCTCTTCTTCAGCACGTTCACCAGCCCACCCGGGGCCTGCTCGCGCTTCACGAGGTCGAGGTGGCGGCGCAGGAAGCTGATGACGGCGCGCTCGTCCGGCCGCAGCTTCGCGCTCGCGCGCACCGCCGAGAGCCGCACCTTCGGGACCACCTTCCCGCGAAGGTACGCCTCCAACACGCCGGGGTGCACGTAGCACTTGCGACAGACGCTGGGTGTGTTCCCGAGCCGCTCGGAGGCCTGCTTGATCGCGTCGACGATGGTGCGCTTGCCGGCCGTCTGCGAGGCCGACGGCCCCGCGGCCGAGAGCGCGACCGCGGCCAACACGGTGCCGGCGAAGGTGCGGAAGTCCTTGGCCGTGAAGTCGTCGCCCGCGATCGCGCGCAGGTACTCGTTCACGTCCGCCGAGTCCACCACGTGCCGCTCGCCCGCTTCATCGAGGTACTGGAACAGCTCCTCGCCCGGGATGTCGCGGCAGCGCTTCACGATCTTCGCCAGCCTTTGATCGCTGATCGCGACCGTGTGCTCCTTGCCGCTCTTGCCGCGGAAGTTGAACTGCACCTGCGCGCCGCGGATGCGCGCATGCCCGTCGCGCAGCGTGGTCAGGCCGAAGCTGTTGTTGAGCCGGCTGTACTCCTCGTTGCCGACCCGGATCAGCGTCACCTCGAGCAGCCGCACCACCGCTGCAAGTACCTTCTCCTTGCGCAGGCCCTGCGTGCGCAGGTCGCTCTCGACCTTGGCGCGGATGTTCGGCAGCGCGCTCGCGAAGTCGAACAGCCGCTCGTACTTGGTCTCGTCGCGCGCGGCGCGGAAGCGCGGGTGGTAGCGGTACTGCTTGCGGCCCTTCACGTCGCGGCCGGTCGCCTGCAGGTGCCCCTGGGCATCGCGGCAGATCCAGACGTCGGTCCAGGCCGGTGGGATCACCAGGCTGCGGATGCGCTCCAGCGAAGCCGCATCCACGGCCCGCCCGCCGTCCTGCAGGTAGCGGAAGCTCTTGCCGCTCCGCTTTCGCCGGATGCCGGGCTGGCGGTCGTGCGTGTAGTGGAGCCCGGCTCGCCGGGCGTCCGCCACGATCTCTTCGTCCGGAACCAGCTGGAGCGCTGCGCTCATGAGCGCGAACAGAGCAAGCGACGTACCAGGGCTCGCTCAGAGCTGTTCAGCGAACATCATCTCGACGGCGCCATCTTCGGGGCTGCTCAGCGCGACCAGCCTTCCGACCGAGCTCACCGTGGTCTGGCTTGCATTTTCGACCGCGTACGTGGCGAGCGCCTGGAACGAGTCGCCCACGCGCGTGAAGGCGTAGAGGGCGTCGGTGCCCAGTACCAGCAGCTTGTCCCCGACCATGCTCGCGCCGCCCTGGCAGCTCGGCACGTCGAGCGCGGCCACCCGCTGAAGCTCGCGGCCCACGGCGCGGAAGACGTAGACCCGGCTCTGCGGCGCACCCGTAATCGAGAGCTCGCGCGGCGCGGTGATGATCGCGTACTCGCCGTGGGTCTGGATGCTCGCGCCGAAGCCCGGCAGCGGCGGCTCGGCGCGCCCGCTCTCGATGCCATCGCCGAGCAGCTCCGCCTCCAGCACCATCTGGTCGCCCTCGGGGCGATAGACGAAGACGCGACCCGAGCCGGCGCGATGGCCGTTGATCTCGATCGGGTTCCCGACCAGCACGCGCCCGGCGAGCACGGCGATACTTTGGCCGTAGCCCGGGTTGTACGCGTACGGCAGCTCCGGCTGCAGCGAGCCCGCCGCCAGCCAACCTACCGCCGCGTGGCGATACACGTCCACCGAGGCCGGCTGTCCGAGCACAAGCAGGCCGTCGCCGATCGCGACCTTCTCGCCCACGCGCTGGCCGTTCGCCTCGTCGGGCTTGCCCTCGATCATCGCCTCCAGCTCGAGCTCGGTGCCCTTGCGGCGATAGACGCAGGCGAAGCCGGTGCTGCCGTCCGCCGCCGGCTGGCCGACCGCGACGCGCTCGCCGTCCGTGGCGAGGCTGGGGCCCTGGTGTCCCTCGGCCCCGCGCAGCAGGCGCTCGCGGACCAGGCCCTGGTCGGTGATTCGGTACAGCACCGCGAACGGGTTCCGGTCGTCCTGGCGACAGCCGATGAGCAGCAGGTCCCCACAGCTGGCCAGCGAGCGGCCGAACTCATTCAGGCCAGGCCGCGGGGCTCGCAGGGTGACCGCTGCGGCGAGCGCCGAGTCTTCACCCCGGTCTCGTGCGGGCACGATGCCGGACTCACGGATGTCGATCCGCGCGCCCTCTTCGGGCACATGGGTGGTACGCAATCCGGGAGCACGGAGCATCGCAGGGCCTTCTCTCGGTCAAAAATACGGTCGGGGGTCGCTGGGAGCACCGGCGTGCGCCGGCGAGGTGTCAGGGGTGATCAATTTGCACTGCTGGGGCCAGCCCGCAATAACGAGGGTGAGCTGCCTGCGCAGGGCAACACCTCGTCCGGCGGATATTCGTGGTGAATGGCGGCGTTTGGCCGCCCGTAAGCTTCGATTGCATGGACCAGGGCCGAGCCAGACCGGGCCGCCACCTCGCGGCCGGTCTGTGCCACCAGGCTGCCCTCGCGCGCCGACGGCAGCAGCCGGTCCTGGAACGCGAGCATGCGCGCCATCAGGTTGGGGGCCATCGCGTTGGCGATCACGAGCAGCCGGGTGCCGAGCGTCAGGGTGCTCTCGGCCTGGCGCAGCGCCGCTGCGCGCAAGATGCGCCGCGCCGCCAGCTCGCTGGCCAGCGAGGTGAACGGCAGGTTCAGCCCCGCGGTGAACCAGAGATACTCCTTGTCGCGCTGGCCCCGCATGGTCGCGTACACGTACGAGCCCGTGCGCATCAGCCCGGGCGTCACCGTGGTCACCGAGACGCCGTCCTTGGCGACCTCGGCCCGCAAGCTCGACGAGAAGCCGGTCAGCGCCGACTTGGCCGTGCAGTAGGGCATCAGGTGCGGCACGCCGATCCGCCCGCCAAACGAGCTGACGTGCACGATGCGTCCGTTGCGGCGCGCGCGCATGTGCGGCAGCACCGCCATGGTCGGGTTGTACGCGGTCCAGAAGATCTGCTCGAAGGCCTCCTGCACGTCGTGCGTGGACATCGTCTCGAGCGGGCCGACCTCGGTCGTCGCGGCGCACGTGATCAGCAGGTCGAGCGAGCCAAAACGCCGCAGTGTCGCGTTGACGAAGTCCTCGACCTGATCCGGACGGGACGCATCGAGGGGCCGCGCGAACACGGCGGCGCCTGCGGAGACGAGCTCACGCCGTGCGCGCTCCAGCTCCGCGCCGTCGCGCGCACAGAGCGCGAGCTTGCAGCCCGCATGCGCAAGCTGGCGCGCGAGCACCAGCCCGAGCCCGCGGGATGCCCCAACGATCACAGCTGTCTGCCCGGTCAGCGGGTGGGTCCCGAGCCGTGTGGCCAGC
>DASUME010000300.1:0-5605 GCA_036277895.1 Polyangiales bacterium | reverse complement strand
GAGTGCGTCCAGAAGCCCGCGGCAACCTCGACGCCGAGGAAGGCGAGCGTCAGCCCGAGCGCGATCGCCAGCCGTCCGCTCGCGCCGCTGCCCGCGCCCCCGTGTGCATGCCCGTGCGCGTGTCCATGCCCCGCGTGTCCGTGCTCCTTTCCGTGTGCATGCCCGTGACCCGACGCCATACCCGCAACGTTCGCACTGCCCGCGCCCGAAGCAAAGCGAACGTGTCAGGCCGCGACCGAGTCGGTAGGCGAGTCCGCGCGCGCCAGCCAGCCGGCCAGCAGCGCGGCTTCTTCGTCGAGCGCACCGATCAGCTGTCGGCGCACCATCGCGAGCGCCATCTCCTTCAGTGGCCGGTACATCGCCGCTACCCGGAAGTCGATCTCGAAGTGCGCCTCGCGCGTGGTGCCGTACGCATCCTGCGCGAAGCGCATCGCGCCGCGGTTGATCACCTTGTCTCGAACGCTGGCGAGCAGCGGCACGTTCTCGAACTGGAGCAGGCCGGCCTCGTAGGTCGAGTGCTCCTCCCACGCGAACCACTCCGTGGGCAGCGAGAACACGCCGAGCCGCGTGATGAAGGGCTGCGCGCGGTAGTGCACCCTGCGTTGCCAGCCGTGCGCGCGCTCGAGCTGCTCGAGCGGCTCGACCTGCGCGAAGAACGAGTGCGAAGCCGCCAGGTGGGCCGCGTACGCGGGGCACGCGAGAGCCTCGATCACCCGCGCAGTCGAGGCCTCGAAGCGATGGCGAGCCACGAGCTCCATCAGCCGAACACCGCGAGCGTCTCGCGCACGCCGGGGTAGCCCTTCTCGAACCACGTCCACCAGCCGATCATCATCGTCAGGTGCCCGACGAAGATGAAGAAGTGGCTCCAGCTCTCGACCCGGTCGCACTTGTTCGCCAGGTAGCGCTTCCAGTGCATCGACTCATCGATCAGGCTGTACACGAAGCTCAGCACCGTGAACGTCAGCGCAGGGATGCGCATCAGGTCCGGGTGCGCGTAGGCGAGGCACAGGCAGACCACGCTCGCGACGCCCGCGAAGATCGTGATCTGATGGACCAGCGCCTCGCCCTTCGCGAGCTCCGCCTTGTACGTGGTGCGATGGCCGATGGTGTCGAACGCGATCGCGGTCACGAACACCGCGGTGCCTGCCGGCACGTTCCATACGTAGTCCGGGAACACCACGCCGTGGTTCACACCGATGGCGAGGAAGCTCGAGACCGCGAACAGCAGCGAAAGCATCAAACCGACCCAGCTCGCGTAGGCCACCCAGTCCTTCGCGTCGAAAGCACGCGCCTGGTTGGCGTAAGCGACCGTCTCCTGCACGAAAGCGCTGCGCATGCCCGCTGCTCCTGACGTTGTACAAACCATGTACACACGATCCAGGCTTGCGGCCAGCACCATCTGCGCGATGCGCTGCGAAGCCGCGGCCTCGCTGTGCACGGTGCGTGGAACGTGCCGCGTGCAGGTGCCCAGAAATGCGCCTGTTTACGCGGTCTGTGAGCCGGTGAACCGGTCCGGGACGCGCCTGCCCAAGCGATTTCGCCTCAGCTGTGGCCACGTTGCCGAAAACGTGGCTGAGTTCCGAGTAGTTACGCCGCGCGCGCCGCACCCACGCCGGCACGGGGAGTGCAAAGGCTCCCGACAGGAACACCAGCGTTACGCGGTCACTCGAATTTTGGAGCGAACTTACCCATGACCCCGTCCTACCGAGCGCGAGCCTGCGCGCCCCTCCTCGTGATGACGGCGGTGGCCCTGTTCGCATCCACCGTGGTCTACGCCGAAGACCAGGCCCCGAGCCTGATGCCACAGCAGCGGTTGGTGGTGCTCCAGCAGGCGAACGGGGACATCCCGGCCGCGTTGATGGATGAGGTGGACCGCTCGCTCGCCGGTGCCGTGGCGGCCCGCGTCCCCGGAGCGTCGCTGTACGTCTCGCCCGTTCCGTTCGAGGACGTAGAGCTCGCAGCGGGCTGTAGCGGTCAGGCCCAGGAGGTCGATTGTCTGCAGCGTATCGCGGGCTCGCTCGGGGCGGACTGGCTGCTCGTGCGCGAGCTGCGCAAGGACCGCACCGGGAAGGTTAGGCTGACGTTGGTCGCGCACGACGGCCCGCAGGCGATCGTCACGCGTCGCGCGGTCGCGTCGGTGGCCGTGGGCAAGCAGGCGCCCGCGCAGGTAGTGCCCACGCTGATCGAGCGCCTCTACCCTGGGCAGAGCACTGGCGACCGTCCGTTCCGCGAGGAGCGCTCGCTCTCGCCCGCCAACGTGGTGGGCTGGTCGTCGACCGCGGTCGGTGGAGGCCTGCTCGCTGCCGGCATCACGATGGGCGTGCTCTCGCGGCGCGACCACGACAAGTACGAGCGCACGGAGGTGCGCACGCCGGCCGATGCGGACCGTGCCTACGAATTGCTCGACCGCTCGCAACAGCGAGCTCGCGTGGCCAATGGCTTGCTCATCGGCGGCGCCGGTGCGGGTGCCGCGGGCGCGCTGGCGCTGCTCTGGAAGTACATCCGCCCCAAGCCCGATGCGGAGCAGCCGGTGCGCATGGGCGTCGCTCCGTACCGCGGCGGCTTCAAGGTGTCCGTCACGGGGGCCTGGCGGGGTCGCCTGTGAGGGGTGGGGCGTGGCTCGTGTGCGTGGCGTTGTGCGCATGCGTGGCGCCCGAGTCCGGCAACCCGTCCCAGCGCTGCAACGACTCCAGGAGCTGTGAGGCCGAGCAGTTTTGTTATCGGGGCTTCTGCGTCGAGGACGAGCAGGAAGTCGATCCCGTGATGACGTTCGCGGACGCCTCCGGGCTGGAGCGCGATGCCGCTGCGCCCGTGGGCTTGGACGCCAGCTTGCCGACCGAGGCCGGAGCGAGCGACGCTGTGGCCGCCACCTTCGATGCAGGAGGCGAAGATGCCGCCGTGCGCGACGCGAGTGTGCGCGACACGGGCGTGCGCGACGCAGGCAAGCCGCGCGACGCGGGTGTACCCTGTCAGCTCGAGTGCAAGCCACCCGCCCAGAAGGGCTCACCGTGCAAGAAGTGCGTGAAGAGCGCGTTCGGCGAGGAGCCCGACAAGCTCTGCGGCCAGCTCGGTCATAAACACCACGATGACGACAAGGTGCTGGGCGCCGACGATCCGATCTGCATCGCGCTGTGCCTCGGCGCCGCGAGCAAAGATCCCAAGTGTGGAGGCCTCCCATGAATACATCCGCGATGAATGCGAGCGAGCAGCCGCTGGCGCACGCGGACCTCGACGCGCAGCCGCAGCTCCGCATCGGCAGCTGCATCCAGGGCAAGTACTTGGTGCACGGCGTGCTGGGCCTCGGCGGCTTCGCCGTCGTCTACGATGCCGAGCACATCGGCCTCGGGCGCCGCGTCGCGATCAAGGTCATGCACCTCGCCGCCGACACGCCGTTGGCGCTGCTCGAGCGCTTTCGCCGCGAGGCGCGCATCTCCGCGCTCGCCAACCACCGCAACGTGCTGGAGGTCTACGACACCGGCGCGCTCGACGATGGCTCGCCGTACCTCGTGATGGAGCGGGTCAACGGCGAGAACCTGTCGCACGTCTTGCGCCGCGGTCCGCTCTCGCTGGCGACCGCCGTGGAGGTGGCACGCCAGCTCTTGTGCGGCCTGTGCGCGCTCGAGGACGCGGGCATCGTGCATCGCGACATCAAGCCCGACAATTTGATGCTGCACGACGCGGGCGACGGCGAGCCGGTGGTCAAGCTGGTGGACTTCGGCATCTCGAAGCGGGTTGCGATCGAAGCGCAGGCCAAGCTCACCTGCCACGGCACGCTCGTCGGCACGCCGCAGTACATGTCGCCCGAGCAGATCCGCGGCCAGGAAGTCGATCTGCGCACGGATCTGTACGCGACGGGTGCGGTGCTCTACGAGTCGCTCAGCGGCCACGCGCCGCACGAGAGCAAGAGCTTCAGTGAGCTGGTGGTCGCGGTGCTCAATGCGCCGCTGCGTCCGCTGCGCGAGCTGCGCGCGAACTGCCCGGTCGAGCTCGAGCGCATCGCCACCAAGGCGCTCGCGCGCTCGGTCGCGATTCGCTACGCGTCGCCACGCGAGATGTTGGCGGACCTGGAGGCGTGCGCGCGCGAGCTCGAGCTGCCGAGCGGCTCGGAGGCCTTCGCGTACGAGGACCCGATCGATCCACTCTGGATGACGCCGGTGCGCATCTCGTACCCCACGCTCTCGCGCTGGTGGCTGCGCGGCATGACCGACCTACGCCGGCCGATGCAGCTGGCGGCGGGCCTGCTGCTGCTCGCGGCTCCGGGGGCGGCGGTGCAGATGTATCGCGCCGAGGCGCCGGTGCGCGCGGTCGCCAGCCCGGTCCTGGCGTCCACCGGCAATCCGATCCGCGAGCTGCCGCTCGGTCGAGAGCCGCCTCGGCAATGGAGCACCGCCGGCCTCTATGTGGCGAGCACCGCGCCGTCGCCGCGTACGGTGCAAGACGAGTCCACGCCCGCGCCGCTGCGCAGCGCGTTCGCGAGCAGCGCGCGGCTCGAGGTGATGCGCGCACCGAACTCGGCGCCGCGTGTCACCGAGCCGCGTGCACCGAGGCCGCGCAAGGTGGTCGCGGAAGCCGTCGCGCCCGTGGCTGCTGCAGCACCTGCACCCGCCGCACCCGCACGGGATCCCGCGCAGCACCCACGCTGGGAGCGCGCGATGGACGCTGCACTCGCGAGCATGGTGCGCGGACAGCTGGCGACCGCGAAGTCGCACTACGTGGCAGCGACCGAGCTCGACGGCGAGGAGCCGGACGCGTTTCGTGGGCTCGCACTTGCGTGCGCGCAGCTCGGCGAGCTCGAGCAAGCCCGCGCCGCGCTGCGTCGCTACCTCGCGCTCGCGCCCGACGCGCCGGACGCCGACACCCTGCGCGCGCGCATCGAGCGCTGAAACGAGAAGAGGCCCCGCTGCTTGCGCAGGGGGCCTCTTTCGTCGTCTCCGCGCTCCGCTCAGAGGATGCGTCGACTGCGGCGCACGACGATCGCGCGCCAACCAAAGAGGAGCAGCATCGCGCCGAGCGTGGAGGCGATGATGCCGGGGCCGTCGTCGTTCATCGAGTACACGCCCAGCGCGCGCCCGATCAGCAGGGCCAGGAACGAGCCCGCCACGCCCAGCAGCATCGTGACGATCACGCCGCCGCCATCACGGCCCGGCATGAGCAACTTTGCCAGCGCACCCACGATCAAACCGATGACCAATGCCCAAAGTAGACCCATGACAATCCTCCTTGATCGATCCCTGCGTCGACCTCAGCGCTGATCCCTGCTCGAGAACTGCGCTCTCTCTGTTGGGAGCGGGTAGTGCAAGGTAGAGGCCAAGGCGCAGCGCCATCAAAGCAGGCGAAATTGGAGCCCGAGCGAGCTGTTTCGCGACATCGGTGCGCGCGGCGAGGCCAAAGGCCACCACATCGCCTCCAGCCCTCCCGCGAGGCGCGGCAAGAACTCTTGCGCGGTACGAATATGCAGCTCTGCGCACCGGGTTGCGGGGCGCATGTCGGGCATTGCCCGAACTACACCTATTCATTTTCTGAGGATTCGCTGAGGGGCTCCCCGAACGCCCCCGATCTGTTCGATTCTGGGCGCTGGCGGCGTGCGCTCATCCGCGCGCTCCGG
>DASUME010000299.1:0-9796 GCA_036277895.1 Polyangiales bacterium | reverse complement strand
TGGGATCGGCTGGAGGACAGCCGCCTGCTGGTGCTCGACGAGCTGCGCGCCGTCAACGCGACGCTGCGCACCGGCGAGCTGGCGGAGCAGGAGCGCGCGCGGCTCAAGCGTCGGCTGGATCGCACTCGCTCGCGGCTACGCGGCATCGAGGCCGAGTGCCAGCAGCTGGAGGCGGAGATCGAGCGCGCCTTCCATCCCTACTGGGGTCCGCTGCTCAAGGCAGGCGGGGAGCCCTCGAGCTTCGGCGCGCAGGTCGAGAGCTACGCGTGCCTCTACACGGGCCGGGTCTCGAACCTGATCGGCTACTCGCCGCACCATTACTTCCGCGGTCCGCGCGAGCGTCTGCCCCACGAGCTGTAAGCGCGCGTGCCGGCACGTCGATCGTGTCAAAAGGCCGACGCGATGCATCCACTCTCCCAGTGACCGTGCAGCAGGGGCATCCCGCCCCCCGCGGCCCGAGCGCCTGCCCCCGAGGCGTTCGGGATTTCGTGACCATTTCCCGATGTTTTTGCGGTGATGGCGCTGCACGATTTCGTATTTTTCTGCATCACCCGAGTCGCGGCTTCGGATATAAGTCCACTAGCACCTATAGGTGTGAGACCCTCGCACCCGCGAGCACAGCCTTGCCGGCTACGCAAGTTAGCCCCACCTACGAGCGGTTCATCGAACCCGTGGGAGCCCCGGCAGGCTACCGATACCGCGCACTGAGCCCTGTTTGTTTTCGGTCCTGATTTTCGGCCCCGACCCCCGGGGACCGATGGTTCTCGAACGAGAGGGCTCGGCGCCGGGCCGTGCCCTCAAAGAAGGAGCGGTAGCATGGAAAAGCAGTCGGACGCGCCCAGCACGACAGCCGAATCGACCGAGGAAACGGCGGTTACGGCAGAAGACAGCTTCGAGCCGTTCGAGGAGCCCACGGGGGCTCAGCTGCAGGAGGCCCAGCGCGAGATGGAACGCGCTCTCAAGGACATGAAGAACAAGTCCTCGGGAGACAGCACGCTCAGCCGCTACTTCCGCGAGATGGCCAATCACCCGGTGCTGACCCCGCAGCTCGAAGTCGAAGCTGCCAAGGAGGTCGAGCGCCTGGAGATCGGCTACTGGAAGGCCCTCTTCTCCTACGCTCCCGCCTTCGAGACCACCGCGATGGTGCTCGAGCGTGTGCTCGCCGAGGTCCCGGTCGAGCTGCCGGCCGAGGTCGGCCACATGCGCAAGCTCGCGCGCACCTGCAACAAGCAGGGCAAGCTGCTGAAGAAGACGCAGGAGCAGTGGGACAAGCACTCCCACGACCTGTCCGCGAAGCTGCGCGTGCTCGACACGGACCGCGTGTTCGTGGAGCAGTCGGACCGCGCCGTGCACCGCCTCGCCGGTGAGTACGCGGACGAGCTGGACGTGGTCAGCGACGACACCGTCGAGATCACCAAGCAGCTGAAGCTGTTCCTGGTCGACGTCGACCGCGCGCGCATCGGGCAGCAAGAAGGCAAGAACCGCTTCGTCACCGCGAACCTCCGGCTCGTGGTCTCGATCGCACGTCGCTACAACCGCGGTCGCCTGCCGCTGATCGACCTGATCCAGGAAGGCAACATCGGCCTGCTCAAGGCGGTCGAGCGCTTCGATCACACGCGCGGCTACCGCTTCAGCACGTACGCATCGTGGTGGATTCGCCACTCGATCAACCGCGCGCTGGCCGACAAGGGCCGCGTGGTGCGTATCCCCGTGCACATGCTCGACACGTACAACCGCGTCGCCCGCGCCACGCAGGCGATCGCGGCCCGCACCGGCCACGAGCCGACCGCGGAGGAGATCGAGAAGGAGACCGGCGTCGCCGCCGACAAGCTCGAGAAGATCAAGGACTGCGGCGCTGCCACGCCCTTCTCGCTCGACCGCAACGTCAACGACGAAGACGGCCGCCGCTTCATCGACTTCCTCGAGGACGAGGACATCCCCACGCCGCACGAGCGGCTGGAGAGCAAGCGCTGGAACGGCGAAGTCCGCCGCCTGCTCGAGACCCTGACGCCCATGGAAGCGCGCATCCTGCGCTGGCGCTTCGGCCTGGACGACCAGGACGAGCTCACGCTCAAGCAGATCGGCGACAAGTACAACCTGAGCCGCGAACGCATCCGCCAGCTCCAGGAACAGGCGCTCGGCAAGATTCGCCGCCAGGTCCAGATGTAACGAGAGAGGGCCCCGCAAGGGGCCCTTCGACGTTAAGACGTGGTCGTTGACGTCGACCTAGTCGTAGTCGTCGACGTGGTCCTAGACCTGCGACGTGGACCTAGACCCTTACTCAATTTCCCCTCGCCACATTCCGGCAAAGCCGAGTCAGCATCGCCACAACCTGATCGAGAACGACGCGCGCCGCAGTTGATCTGCAAGACCCGCGTAGCCGCGGGGCGCCGCGCATGCGACTTGGACGGCTATCGCCGTGAACTCTATCGCTCGTTGGGAGACGTCCAGCTTTTGGAAGTGCGGCATGCCGGTGTATCGGCGTTGCGGCTTCGGGGGTGCGCGAGGAATCGAGAGAGTAAGGGTCTAGGTCCAGGTCGCACGTCTAGGACCAGGTCGACGTCGACGTCGACGACTACCTCCACGACCAGGACCACGTCTTGGGGGGTCAGAACTCGAAGCTGATCGAGCGGTCGCGTTGGCTCGACGAGGGGATGCGGCGGATGTGGACGTTGCCGTCTCGGTCGACCAGGCGCAGGTTCAGGGCGCCGCGGGGCACGGCCACGTCTGCGAGGGGCGTCGTGCCGAGCAGGCGCTTGCCCAGGTAGACGGTCGACCATGGGCGCGTGTTGATCGACAGCCGGCCGGGCTCTGCAGGGGCGCTCTCGAGGACCGACTGCGCGGGCGCCTCCGTCAGCGGGGCGCCGGCGGGCATCAGCGAGAAGGCGGGCGCCTGCGCACCGATGCGGGGCTCCACGTGCTGCGTGCCGGACACCACCAGCGGCCTCGTGGTGGGACCCGTGCTCAGCAGCGCGCGCACGCCGAAGCCGATCGCGATCGCGCCCGCGAGTGCCAGCGCGCCGGCGAGCGCGAGCTTGCGCATGCGCGAGCCCACGCGCAGCGACATCGTCAGCGCTGCCTGACGTGGTCGATCGAGCTCGCTGACCGACGGCACCTTGGGCCGCGTCGGCGCCTGCGACTCCAGCACGGGCAGCAGACGCTCCGGCATGATCGCGGCCGTGCCCGTGCGCATCGGCGGTCGCTGCGTGGGGCGAATGTCTTCGTCGAATGCACCCTCCTCGGGCCACGGCTTCTCGTTCTGCGGCTGCGTATGAAACGAGAACGGCAGCGGCAGCGGCAGCGAATGCCGCTCCGGAGGCGCCGACAGCAGCGACTGCGGCAGCGGCGGCAGGAACATGCCCTCGGTCGGCGCCAGCTGCGCGCCGCGCAGGGAGCGCTCCAGCACCGGCCCAAGCCGCACCTCACTCGCGAACAGCCGGCGCGCGTAGTCCGACACGCGCCCGGCCGACATCGGCTCGGGCAACGTCGCGAGGAAGCGCTCCAGCGCCTCGCCCATCTCGCGTGCGCTCTGGTAGCGGTCCGCGGGCGACACCGACAGCGCCTTGTGCGCGATCTCGGCCAGCCCCGGCGGCGTGTTGGGCGCGATCTCGACCAGCCGCGGCACGTCGCCGTCGAGCGCGGCCTTCATCACCTCGCCCTGCGACTCGCGCTTGAACACCACGCGCCCACTCAGCGCCTCGAACATGCAGGCGCCGAGCGCGAACACGTCCGTGCGCGCGTCGACGGGCTGGCTACGCCACTGCTCGGGCGCCATGTAGCAAATCTTGCCCTTCACCACGCCGGCTTCGGTCTTGTGCGTCGTCACCGCGGACTTCGCGATCCCGAAGTCGAGCAGCTTCACGCGCCCGTCGAACGCCACCATCACGTTGTGTGGGCTGACGTCGCGGTGCACGAGCTGCATCAGCTGCCCCTCTTCGTCGCGCGCGGTGTGCGCGTAGTGCAGCGCATCGGCGGTCTGCGAGGCGATGCGCGCGAGCGCGCCGTAGTCCATGTCTGCGACGTCGAGCGCGCGCCGCAGCAGCTGGTGCAGCGTCACGCCGTTGACCCACTCCATCGCGATGAACCACGAGCCGTCGTGCTCGCCGATCTCGTAGATCTGGCACAGGTTCGGGTGCGACAGCCCCATCACGACGCGGGTCTCGTCGAGGAACATGTGCAGCATCTCGTCGAAGTCGCGCACCTCGGGCAGCACGCGCTTGATCACGAGGTGGCGCGTCGCGCCGGTCAGCGAACGTTCGCGCGCGAGCAGGATCTCCGCCATGCCGCCGCGCCCGATGCGACCCAGGATCTCGAACCGGTCGTAGCGCTCCACGGCCTCGAGCCGCGAGCTCGGCCGCCAGCTCGCGCCGACCGCCGGGTGGCCCCCGGTGCCCGTGACCGCCTTGAAGCTGCCCGTGGTCACGGCCTTGTGCGAGCCCGAGGTGCGCGCGACGGACGCACGTGCGCGCAGGTCCGACATGCGCGCCTGGCGCGCGAGCTTGCCTTCGTCTGCGGGCGCCTCTTTGCTCGGACCGCGCGGCTGCTTCGAACCACGATCGGACACCCGAAGATCGTACGGACTTACGCGTTCGCGCAGAAGAGCAGAGTGCTGCTTGTGCGATGGGGATTAGTATTCTGTCGTGGCAACGAGCATGCGTGGCTTCGCTGTGGCGCAGCGCGCGCGACCCATCGGCGGCACACGCCTACGCACCTGCGTGGTGCTCTGCGCGCTGCTCGCACCGAGCTCGCTCGCGCGCGCCCAGGAGATCGAGGCTGATCTTCGCGCGTTGCGCGATGCCGTCGAGCACGCGCAGTTCGAGCGCGCCGCCAGCGAGGCGCGCGGCCTGCTCGCGCGCCTCGACCTGCACGCACATCAGCGCAACGACACCCTCGAGCTGCTCGCGATCGCGCAGATCGCCGCGCGCGACGAGGCCGGTGCGCAAGGCACCTTGCAAGAGCTGTACAGCCGCGACCCCGAGCACACGGCCAAGCTGCGCGATCCCGGACCGCAGGTGGAGGCCGCCTTCGCACGCGTGCGCGTCAGCCCGCGCTCCGCGCCGAGCGTTCCGGTCGAGACCGCCGCCGTTCGCGACGTGCACGGCCGCACCCGGATCGAGGTCACGCTCGGCGCGGGTCGCGACGCGGTCGAGAGCGTGGACGTGTTCGCGTCCGCCGCGGGCGAGTCGATGCACCTCGTGGCCGAGGTAGCCCGCACAGCCAAGCTCGCGCTGACCCTGCCCGAGCTGAACCCCGAGCTGCTCGCCGAGCGTGAACCGAAGCTCACGCTGTACGTCGAGGCCCGCGCCCCGAGCGGCTACGTACTGGGCCGCGACGGAACGCACGAGGCCCCGCTCCAGGTCCGCCTCGATCCCCCGCGTGAAGCCCCATTGCGCAGGCAGTGGTGGGTCTGGACCAGCGCGGCGATCGCGGTCGCGGGCATCGCGATCGGCAGCGCGATTGCGGCTCACTAGTTTTTGAGCCGGGCACCCGCGCAGTCTCGCCGGTATGCTCCAGCGCGGTGACCGACACCGAAAGTCCCGACCCTCGCCCACCGAAGTCATCGCTGCAGAGCATCAGCTCGCGCAACTTCGCCGGCCGCTACGACGTCCTGCGCTGGATCGGCGAGGGCGGCATGGGCACCGTGTACCTCGCGCGCGATCTGAAGCTCGACCGCCGGGTCGCGCTCAAGGTGCTGCTCGGCGGTGAGCCGGACGCGCTCACGCGCTTCAAGCAGGAGTTCCGCGCGCTCGCCAACATCAGCCACCCGAACCTGATCGTGCTGCACGAGCTGCTGTGCGACGAGGGCACCTGGCTGTTCACGATGGACTACGTCGAGGGCCGCGACTTCCTGCAGCACGTGAGCGCGCTCGAGGGCCGCGAGGCGCCCACGCTGCTGGAGGTCGACGCGCTGCGGCTGCGCGAGACGCGGCGCCCCGCGGAGTCACCGCTCGGGCGCTGTCCCGTGCGCGACGAGGTCTCGCTGCGGCGCGTGCTGGCGCAGCTGGTGGACGCGGTCTGTTCGCTGCACGCGGCCGGTAAGCTGCACCTCGACCTCAAGCCGAGCAACGTGCTGGTGAGCGCCAACGATCACGTCACGGTGCTCGACTTCGGCCTCGCCCGCGACCTCAAGCACGACGCGCAGCTGTCCACGCAGCGCCTGCTCGGCACGCCGGCGTACATGGCGCCCGAGCATGCGCAGAGCGGCCGCTTCGTGCCCGCCAGCGACTGGTACGCGGTCGGCGTGATGCTCTACGAAGCGCTCACCGGGCGCCTGCCGTACGAGGGACCGATCGCGCACATCCTGCTCAGCAAGACCAACCGCGATCCCGATCCGCCGAGCAAGCTCGTGCGCGACGTACCGCCGGACCTCGAGCAGCTGTGCATGGCGCTGATGACCCGCGACCCGCAGAAGCGGCCGCGCGGCGAGGAGCTGCTGCAGAAATTCGCGCTCCGTACGCTGGCGGCCCAGACCGGCCCCACACGCGCGAATCACCACGACACGCCGGCGTTCTTCGTCGGCCGGCACCAGGCACTCGAGGGCCTGCGCGCACGCAGCGGGGGCCCGAGCCAGCCGCGCGTGCTGCTGCTCCATGGCGGCTCCGGCGTGGGCAAGACCACGCTGGCGCGGCGCTTCCTCGACGAGCTCGCGCAGCGCCCCGAGACGCTCGTGCTGCAAGGCGCCTGCTACGAGCGCGAGGCGATGCCGTTCAAGGCCTTCGACGGCGTGGTCGACTCGCTGATCGCGCACCTCGCCAAGCTGCCGCCGATCGAGCTCGGGGCGCTGTTGCCGCGTCACGCCTACACGCTCGCGCGGCTCTTTCCGGCGTTCGCCGCGCTGGCCAAGGCACCCGGTGCACGTCGACTGGAGGACGAAGATCCTGCGCAGGGCCGTGCGCGCGCGTTTCGTGCCTTCGCCGAGCTGTTCGGTCGGCTGACCGATCACGGCGAGGTCGTGCTGTTCATCGACGATCTGCACTGGAGTGATCTCGACAGCGCGCTCTTGCTGCGTGCGTTGTTCGAGGGCCCGGAGCCGGTGCCAGTGCTGCTGATCGGCACCTATCGCTCCGGAGAGGCGGCGAGCCCGTTGCTGCTCGAGCTGCGCGAGCTGGCGCGCGAGAACCCGTCGTTCGTGCTCGATGACGCCGAGCTCGGTGCGCTGGAGACCGCCGACGCGAACACGCTGGCCACCGAGCTGCTCGCCCACAGCGGCGCCACCGACGAGGACCTCGCGCGCCAGATCGCCGAGGAGTCGCACGGCGTGCCGCTGTTCATCCAGGAGCTGGTGCGCCACACCGCGCGCGTCGGCTACCACGAGATCTCGCTCAGCGATGCGCTCTCGGGCCGCATCGGTGCGTTGCCGAAGAACGCGGGCGCGCTGCTGGAGGTGCTCGCGGCGTCGAGCGGCCCGATCCCGCAGCGCATCGCCTTTCGCGCCGCGGGGCTCGCGCAGGCGCAGGAAGCCGCGCTGCACACGCTGCGGGTGGCGGGCCTCGCGCGCAGCCGCGGCGGCAAGGCCGAGGACTCGGTCGAGACCACCCACGATCGCATTCGCCAGGTGGTGCGCGTGCGGCTCGGTGAACAGGGCCTGGCGCACGTGCACGCGCGCCTGCTCGACGCGTTCGAGCACGAGACGGTGCACGACGACGAGCGCTTGTTCACGCACAGCCTGGGCGCCGGCCAGAAGGAGCCCGCACTGGCGCACGCCGAGCGCGCCGCCGAACGCGCGCGCGAGCAGCTGGCGTTTCACCGTGCGATCGAGCTGTACCGGGTCGCGCTGGAGCTGGCCGAGCAGGTCGCGCACGAAGATCACGACCGCCGCGCCAAGGTGCGACGCGGGCTCGGCGACGCGCTGGCCGCGCTGGGCCACAACCTCGATGCCGCACAGGAGTACGAGGCCGCCGCCGCGCTCACCGATCACGATGCCGACACGCTGCAGCGTATGGCCTGTGATCAACACCTGCGCGGTGGCGACATCCAGCGTGGCACGGAGCTGTTGCGCACGGTGCTCGAGCGCGTGGGCATCACGTACCCGAAGACGCCGCGTGCCGCGCTGGCCGCGCTCGCGTTCGAGCGCGCGCGCCTGTTCACGCGCGGGCTGGCGTTCGAGCCCAGGGAGCAGAGCGAGCCCCAGGAGCAGGTGGTGCTGGAGTCGCTCAAGCTCGCGCTCGGCGTGTACTGGCTGATCGAGCCCGTGCGCGGCGCGCTGTTCGCAACCTTGTACCTGCGCCACGCGCTCGAGGCGGGCCACTCGCGCCACGTGCTGCGTGGCCTGGAAGTGGAGGCGGCCTACGTCGCGCTCACCGGCGGCGCCAAGGGCGAGGCGCGCTCGGGTGAGCTCTATGCGGCCGCGCGCCAGCTCGCACAACGCGTGGGCAGCGCCGGCACGATCGGCGGCTACAAGCTGGCCGAGGCGGGCTTTCACGCCATCTACGGCCGCAAGCAGAAGAGCACCGAGTGCGCGCTGGAGGCGCTGGCCACGCCCAAGCAGTTCGGCTTCAGCTGGGAACGCTCGTACGCGCGCTTCCACCTGTACCAGAACACGCTCTACATCGGCGGGCGCGACGGCCTGGCCGAAGAGATCGAAGGCCACGTGCACGACGCCGAGCAACGCCGCGATCGCTTCGGCGCGGCGATCTTGCTGCCGATGGTGGCGCTGGCGCGCATGATGGCCGACGAGCCGCAAGCGGCGCACGGCGCGCTCACGCGCATGCGGCCCTTGCTCAGCGAGGACGTATTCAGCTTCCTCGACATGCAGGAGATGATCTGGACCGCGCTCACGCACCAGTGCGCGGGGGACCCACGCGCAGCGCTCGCGCACTACGAGCTGCGCGCCGAGCGCTACGGCTCGAGCGGCATGCCCCGGCTGTCCACCTGGCGGCTGCTGCACCAGTGGGGCTCGATGTTGGCGCACCTCGGCGCGCTCGGGGACGGCTACGAGCGCGACCGGCATGCGCGCGCGGCCGAGGAGCGCATCAAGCAGCTGGAGCGCGAGCGCATCGACTGGCCGCTCGCGTTCGCGGCGGCGGGCCGTGCTGCGCTCCACCACGCGGCCGGCGAGCTGCTCGAGCGCGACCGGGCGCTCGCGCGCGCGATCGTGCAGGCGGAGACGCTCGGCTACACGCCGTTCGCGGCATTGTTCGCGCGCTCGGCGGCGCTGTTCGCGCGTGACGACGAGGCGCTGGCACGCCACGAAGCCAAGCTGCGCAAGCTCGGCGTGCGCAATCCCGGCAGCTGGCAGCGGGTCTGGGCGCCTGGCCTGGGCTAAGGTCCGGCATGATCGCCAAGCTCTCCGACTCCGAGGTGCAGGCGCGCCTCGCGAAGCATCCGCACTGGACGTTGGTCGCCGGCAAGCTGCACCGTGAGCTGAAGTTCGCGGACTTCGTGCAGGCCTTCGGCTTCATGAGCTCGGTCGCGCTGCTGGCCGAGAAGGCGGACCACCACCCCGAGTGGAGCAACGTCTACAACAAGGTCGTGATCGAGCTGACCACCCACGACTGCGCCGGCCTGTCCGAGCGCGACTTCGCCCTGGCGGCGAAGATCGACGCGCTGCACTGACGATCGAGGTGCGCCGGCTCACCGGCGGCCGCGGCGCCGTCTGCGCTATCCTTGGCACGTTGTCCCGCCGCATCGAACACCGCTACGACGACCCGCTGGAGCTGATCTGGCTGGACTGCCTGCACGCGCTCGGCTTCGTGCTGGAGCGCTCGCACGAGGTCTACGCGTCGTTCGATGGCGAGCGCACGCTCACGCTCAGCGCGCGCGAGTACTTCGACGCCGACGACAACCTCGGCCAGCT
>DASUME010000298.1:0-5092 GCA_036277895.1 Polyangiales bacterium | reverse complement strand
GGGGGAGGAGGAGGCGGCGGCGGCACCGGACCAGGCGGCGCGGGCGTGTTGCTCGCGGCGCTCGGATCCTTCACCAGCGGCTGCCCTTCGACGTCCACCACGCGCACCTTCCCCAGCTTCGACAGCCCGGGCACGATGTCTGCCGCGCGGCCCACCACCACGACCACGGCCTGGTCAGGGTGGATGAACTGCTTGGCCGCACCGAGCGCCTGGTCCGCGCTCACCTTGCGGATGTTCGAGCGGTAGCTGTCCCAGTAGTCGTCGGGCAGCCCGAACACGCGCAGATCGCTCACCAGCTCGGCGATCCGACCGGCGGTCTCGATCGCCAGCGGGAACGAGTCCGCCAGGAAGCGGTGCGCCGCGTCGAGCTCCTCGGCGGGCGGCGGCGTCTGCACGATGCGCTGCAGGTGCTCGAAGAAGCCGGTCATCGCGGCGTCGGTCACCTCCGTGCGCACGGCCGCGCTGGCGCGGAACGAGCCCACGTCCACCGTCTCGTCGAGCCGCGAGTACGCGCCGTACGTGAGGCTGCGCTTCTCGCGCAGGTCCATGAACAGGCGCGAAGCCGCCGAGCCACCGAGCACCTGGTTGGCGACCAGCAGCGGGATGTACTGCGGGTCGTTGCGCTTGAGCGCCAGGTTGCCGATCACGATCTGCGACTGCACCGAGGCGGGGCGATCGACGACCACGATCTCGCGCTCGCCGTGTGTGGGCGGCGCCGCGTACGTGGCCTTCTTGACCTCACGCTTCTTCCAGGCGCCGAACAGCTTCTTGGCGCCGCTCTTGACCTGCTCCTGATCGATGTCGCCGACCACCACCAGGAACGCGTTGTTGGGCGCAAAGTTGGCGCTGTGGAACGCGGTCAGGTGGTTACGCGCCAGCTTCTTCACCGCCGCTTCGGTGGTGTCGATGCGCGAGTACGGGTGCTCGCCGTAGAGCGCCTTGTGCAGCTCGCGGCGCGCGAGCCACACCGGGCGATCCTTCTTGAGGCGAAGGTCGTCGAGCGTGCGCTTCTTCAGCTTGGTTAGCTCGCCGGCGTCGAACGCGGGCTGCAACGCGGCTTCCGCGAGCAAGCCGAGCGCGGCGTCGAAGTGCTCGCTGAGCGCGCTGATGCCGATGCGCAGCGTCTCCTGGCCGGCGCTGGTGTGCAGCGACGCACCGAGGAACTCCACGGCCTCCGCGTACTGCGCGCCCTTCCGCTTGAGCGTGCCCTCGCGCAGCATGTCCGCCACGCTGCTCGCCAGACCCGGCAGGTCCGCCGGATCCGTGGCGCTGCCGCTCTGGATCACCAGCTCGATGCTGACGATCGGCAGCTGCTTGTGCGGCACCACGTCGATGTTGAGGCCGTTCTCCAGCGTCTCGTGGTGCAGCTTGGGGAACTGGATGTCGCGCGCCGTGGACGAGGCCGGCGGCGGCTCCTTGGCCGGAGCGACCGGCGCCTGGGCGACCGGCGGGGGCGGAACGGGCTGCGCGGCCGGCGGCTTCTGCGTGGCGCACGCGCTCAGCGCGAGCGCGATCGAGACCAATCGACTCTTCACTGTGCGCCTCCTTCGGCGGCCTTCGCAGGGCTTGGAACCACGTCGAGCACGGTGCGGTTGATGATGCTGAAGTACTTGCCTGCCACGCGCTTGATGTCTTCGTTGGTGACGGCGAGGTACTTCTCGAGCTCGCTCTTGAGCAGCTCTGCGTTGCCGAAGTAGAGCTCGAACTGGCCCAGCACCTGTGCGCGCGCCAGCGTCGAGGACAGCCCGAACACGAAGCTGCTGCGCACGCGGTTCTTCGCCTTCTCCAGCTCGCGCGGCGTGAGCCCGGTCTTCGCGACCTTCGCCAGCTCCTGGTAGATCACGTCGCGCGCGGTCTTCACGCTCTTGCCCTGTGCGGCGACCGCCCAGACCGAGAACAGATCCGGACCGCGGCGCGAGTCCGTGCCCACGTTGAGGCTCTGCAGCAGCTCGCGCTTCTTCACCAGCTCCTGGTAGAGGCGCGCCGAGTCGCCGTCGCCGAGCGCGATCGAGAGCAGATCGAGCGGGTAGTGGTCGGGCTCGCGATCGGCCGGGATGTGGTAGGCGACGTGGAACGCCGGCAGCTGCGCGAGGTTGTCGGTCAGCACCTCGGAGCGCTCGCTCACCTGCGGGTTCAGCTCGCCCGGCGTGTACTCGGGGCGCCCACGCGCGGGGATGTCGCCGAAGTACTTCGTGACCAGCGCCAGGGCCTCGGCGCTGTCGAAGTCACCGGCGAGGCTCAGCACCGCGTTGTTGGGCGCGTAGTAGGCGTCGAAGAACTCCTGCACGGCCGTCAGCGGCGCGTCGAGCAGGTCCTTCATCTCGCCGATCGTCGAGTGCGCGTAGGGGAAGTAGTCGAAGTACGCCAGCTCGTTGATGCGCAGGAACGAGCGCGCATAGGGCTGGTTGTCGTAGCTCTGACGGCGCTCTTCCATCACCGTCTGACGCTGGTTCTCGAAGTTGTCCTGCGTGATCGCCAGCGACTTCATGCGATCCGCCTCGAGCCACAACCCGAGCGAGAGCTCGTTGGAGGGCAGCGTCTCGTAGTAGTTCGTGCGGTCCTCGCTGGTGGTGCCGTTCATCTGGCCACCGCGGTTGAGGATCAGCTGGAAGTGCTCGCCCTTCTGCACGTTCGCCGAGCCCTGGAACATCATGTGCTCGAACAGGTGCGCGAAGCCGGAGCGCCCGGGAACCTCGTTGCGCGAGCCCACGTCGTAGTACACCGCGATGCCCACGGTGGGGATCGTGCGGTCCGGGCTCAACACCACGCGCAGGCCGTTGGGCAGCGTGTGGCGCTCGATCGGCAACGCCGAGAGCGTGCTCTTCTGCTCGGGCTTCGCACCGGTGAACGCGGGCTCCACGGGCACCGGGGTTCCCGCGGCGGTGGCCGGCTTGGGCGCGGGCGCAGTGGGCGCAGGCAAGCTGGCCGCACTCGGTGCGGGCTGCACGGCGGCACCTGCCGCGGGCGCCGCGGCCGGCACGGCACCCGCGGGCGACGCGGGCGTAGCGGCACCGGGTGGGGGTGCAACCGGTGCCGGAGTGGGAGCAGCCTTCAGCGCGGGCGGGCCCGCATCTTGAGCACCTGCGCTCACCGCGCAGAGTCCGCCCAGCCAGAGGCTCAGGCCGGCGGAGAAGTAGCGTCTGTTCATGCTGAATCCTCGAACGTTGTGAACGACGTGGCAGCGCGCATACCACGCTTTCCAATTTTCGGGGAGTTCACGCGACCTCCCCGCCCGTCACGGCAACGCCGCGCCGGGACCCACCCCTCCGCGAGCTTCGCTGACGCTCACGGACGACTGCGGGCTCAGTAGGGTAGACGCCTGGGGCAACGCTGAAGGGGCGGCCTCGATTTCACGGCGGTAGCTTTTACGCGTTGCACTGAACGCATGGTCAAAGCAGGTTGAGCGAACGATGACAGCGGCGGTTCTCTCGATCGGCACCGAGCTCACGCGCGGCGAGCTCGTCAACAGCAACGCAACCTGGCTCTCGGAGCAGCTCACGGCGCTCGGCTTCACGGTGCTCGAGCACCTCACCGTCGACGACGACATCCCACGCATCGTCGAGGCCGTGAAGCAGCTGGCCAGCCGTCATCAGGTGGTGGTCTCCACGGGCGGGCTCGGTCCGACCACGGACGATCTGACCACGCAGGCGGTCGCCGATGCGCTCGGCGTAGGCATCGCGCGCGATCCCACCACGGTCGACAAGCTGCAGAAGCTGGCCACCTACTTCGGGCGCGTACTTCCGCCCAACAACATGAAGCAGGCGGACTTCCCGATCGGCAGCCAGATCCTGCTCAACGACGAGGGCAGCGCACCGGGCTTCGCGGTCGAGATCGGCAAGGCGCAGCTGTTCTTCATGCCCGGCGTGCCCAAGGAGATGAAGCACATCTTCAGCGCGCGCATCTTGCCGCGCATCGCGGAGCTGGCCGAGCGCAACAGCCACCAGATCCACTTTCGCACCTTCGGCACCACGGAGTCCGCGCTCGGCCAGGCGCTCGACGGCGTCGAGGACCAGTTTCCGGGCGTGACCATCGGCTACCGCGCGTCGTTCCCCGAGGTGGAGCTGAAGGTGCTGGCACACGCCGACAGTTACGCCAACGCCGCGCAGCTCGCCGAGCGCGCCGCCGAGGACGTGAAGCAGCGTGTGGGCCACGTGATCTACGGCGATCGCGAGGACACCTACCCGAGCGCGATCGGCCGCACGCTGCGCGACAAGCGGCTCACGCTGTCGCTCGCGGAGTCGTGCACCGGCGGCATGCTGGGCTCGATGTTGACCAGCGTGCCGGGCTCCAGCGAGTACCTGCTGTTCGACGCGGTGGTGTACTCGAACGCGGCCAAGACCAGCGTGCTCGGGGTGCCGGAAGACACCCTGCGCGCGTTCGGCGCCGTCAGTGAAGAGACCGCAGTGGCGATGGTGCGCGGCGTGCTGCGCGTGTCCGAGGCGGATCTCGGCGTGTCGGTCACCGGCATCGCGGGTCCGGGCGGCGGCACGGACGAGAAGCCCGTCGGCACGGTCTGGATCGGCGTCGGCGATCGCAGTGGCAACGTGTACGCCAAGAAGTTCCTGTTCCGCGGCGACCGCCAGCGCATCCGCACCATGGCCGCCTACACCGCCCTCCGCCTTGTACGCGAGCACGTAAACTCCTGAACGATGCCGCATGCCGCGCCCCTGATCCTCACGCTCGCGAGCGCATTCGCCGCAGCGCTCGTGCTCGGCCTGGTCACGCAGCGTCTGCGCCTGTCGCCGATCGTGGGCTACCTGATCGCGGGCGTGACGATCGGGCCGTTCACACCTGGCGTACACGCACACCTCGAGCTCGCGCAAGAGCTGGCCGAGGTCGGCGTCATCCTGCTGATGTTCGGCGTCGGGCTGCAGTTCCACGTCGAAGAACTGCTGGCGGTGCGCCGCGTCGCGATTCCAGGTGCGGTCGTGCAGAGCGCCACGGCCACCGTGCTTGGCCTCGTGCTGGTCCAGTCATTCGGGTGGAGCCCGGCGAGCGGTGTCGTGTTCGGCATCGCGCTCTCGGTGGCGAGCACCGTCGTGCTGATCCGGGTGCTGGCCGACAACAACGCGCTTCACACGCAGGCCGGTCA
>DASUME010000297.1:0-4023 GCA_036277895.1 Polyangiales bacterium | reverse complement strand
CTGCGCACATCGCCTGCTAAGCTCCATGCTCCTGAACTAGACTTGCGTGAGAGGCTGGGATGAAGCCGAACCTCGGAGATGTAATTGCCGAAAAGTACAGGCTAGACGGCGTTCTTGGCGAGGGCGGCATGAGCATGGTCTTCGCCGCCGCCAACGTCCTCACGGGCAAGAATGTCGCCATCAAGTGGCTGCAGCCCGAGGTCGTGAAGGACGAGGAACAGTCGCAGCGTTTGCTCCGCGAGGCCCAGGCCACGAGCAACATCGACCATCCCAACGTCGTCAACGTGTTCGACGTGGGCCGGCATGACGGTGCGTTGTTCTTGGTCATGGAGCTGTTGCACGGCGAGCCACTCAGCGAGCTGTTGATGCGCGGTCCGCAGGACCCCACCGAGTTCGTGCGCATGATGATGCCGGTGCTGCGCGGCGTGTACGCGGCCCATCGCGTGGGCGTGGTGCACCGCGACCTCAAGCCCGACAACATCTTCATGTGCCGTGACCCGCACGGCGAGATCCGCGAGCCCAAGGTGCTCGACTTCGGCATCTCGAAGCTGGCCAGCGACAACAACCTGCTCGAGCCCGGCGTGGAGCTGACGCGCGAGGGCACGGTGTTCGGCACGCCGCAGTACATGGCGCCCGAGCAGATGCGCGACGCACGCATCGCCGACGCGCGCTCGGACGTGTACGCGCTGGGCGTGATCTTCTATCGCGCCTTCTCCAACGAGTACCCGTACGACGCGGACACGCTGACCGCGCTCGCGATCCGGATCGTCGAGGGCAATGCCGCACCGCTGCACGAGCTGGTGCCGACGCTCGACCGCGGGCTCGCGGACATCGTGATGCGAGCGCTGGCGCTCGATCCCGAGCAGCGCTTCCAGAGCGTGGCCGAGCTCGGTACCGCGCTCGAGGGTTACTCGGACGGCGTGCTGTTCTCGCAGAGCGCCTACGAGCGTGAGAGCGCCACCTGGCTGCGCCGCGACAGCACCTCGGCGCTGCTGGCCGACGGCACGCCTTCGCTGCGCCGCCTGTCGCCGCCGCCTCCACCGCCGCGCACGGGCTCCGGCGAGCGCTCCCTGCAGCTCGACACGCGCAGCCAGCCGCTCACGACCGCGCTCGATCCCAACGATCTGATCGCGGCCGCGCCCCTGCACGCCGTGTCCACGCGCAGCAGTCGGCTGAGCATTCCGCCGCCCCCGCCGCCCACGAACACTCGGCCGAACCGCGGCCTCGAGGTGGTGCTCGACGAGTCGTACTCCACCCAGCGTGTCGATCGCTGGTCGTCGCGTCGTCAGACGCTGCTGATCGGCGCGGCGTTGTTCGCGATCGGCTCGATCGCGCCGGCGGGCTGGCAGCTGTGGGAGAAGGCGCGCGGATCGCAGCAGCAGGCCACGGAGCAGCGCCCGCGCGCGCTGGTGTCCGGCAAGGGTGCCAACGTGATCGCTGCCATCGAGCAGCAGGAGCGCGCAAAGGAGGCGGCGGTGGCCAAGGAGCCCGCAGCGCCGCCCGCAGCGCCCGTGCAAGCGGCGCCCGCGCAGCCCGCTGCGCCGGTGCAGCAAGCCGCGCCTGCGCCCGGCAGCATGCCGTCGGGCTTGAGCGCGCCCGCCAAGCTCGAGCGCCGTCGCGCCATGCCCGTCCGCGCAGAGACCACGATTGCGGGCCCCAGCAACGATTCCCCCGCAGCAGCAGCCCCCGCCGCACCGACGCCGACCGTCGAGTCGCTGCCGCCATCGGTCAGCGAGCGCAATCCGTACCTGCGCCGCTAGTTACTAGAACTTGCCGCGCAGGTTGAGCTGCGCGCTGCGGCCGTCGAAGCCGATCGACGCGGCCGCGCGCTCGCTGGGCTTGAAGTTGGTGAAGAACGCGAGCGTGACCGTGCTGACCGCGAGCGCGCCGGTGACACCGAGCAGGACGCTGGTGCGCGTGTCCTTGCTCTCGCCGTCGTCGAACTTGGCGCGCGTGGGGCTCTTCTCGAAGTCGTCCTTGGCGTTCATGAGGTCGAGCCCGGACCAGAGCGAGAGGCCACCGGCGACCACGGTCAGCGCGGCGCCGGTCCAGAAGTAAGCCGGCTTCAAGCCGCGGCGTGGCTTGGACACGGGCTCGTCGCTGTCGCGCGCGCTGGAGACGCTGGCTGTCGTGGCCGGGCGCGCGACCTTGATCGTGCGCGCCTCGCCGGCCGAGCCGGTGAGCTTCACGCGGTGGGTGGCGTCGCCCTCGAAGCCGAGCTGCAGCGCGTGCGAGCCGGGCGCGAGGTAGACCACCTGCGTGCGCTCCGGCGTGACCATGGTGACGCTGCCATCGACCACGACCGTGCAGGGGTCACTGCACTGGAATGTGTAGCGGGTGAGCTCGGGCCGCGCTTTCGCCAGCACCTCTTCCGCGAGCGCGCGTGAGGGCTCGCCCGCATCGCGCGTGAGCAGCAGCTCCGCGTCATCGG
Source organism: Polyangiales bacterium (assembly GCA_036277895.1). Classification (GTDB taxonomy): domain Bacteria; phylum Myxococcota_A; class Polyangia; order Polyangiales; family DASUME01; genus DASUME01. The sequence goes on along the minus strand of DASUME010000297.1, from coordinate 1,592 downwards.
CAGCGAGCGCGAGCTGTCCGGCGGCCATGCGCGCCCGGGTGGCGCTGCGCAGCGCTTCGGGCGTGGGCGCGATGCGATCGGCCAGCTCGAACAGCTCGGCGGCACGGTCGTGATCCCCCTTCAGCTCGGCCTGCTGCGCCTGGGCGTATGCGTTCGCGGCCGCGACCACCCCCGTGTCTTCGGCATTGGCCCGACCGAGCCAGGCCAGGCTCGTCAGCACGAGCGCCCCGAAGGCGGCCCAGCGAGCTGCGCGCTCTCGCGGAAAATGAGCTTTTCTGTCGGGCAAAACGGGCATGGACTGCTGTAGTGGAGAGTGCGTACCCAGGCAAACGTGCAGAAAAAAAATCGGCGCGCGCGCTCACCAACGAAAGCGCACTTGCTGACTCGCAACCCCCGCCTGAAGGATGTGCTGCTGGGATTTGCCGGACGTACTCGTAGGCGACCTCCGCGACGTGCAGGTCAGCAAGCAGGTTGGCGTTGAGCACGTGTGGCAGGGGCGCGCGCGATTCTTACGTCGTCCAATCCGCTCACAGCGTGCTCTCCTGGTTTTCAGGGGGCTGTGGAACGAATGAAGTCGTGGTCTGTTCGCTGTGCGGTTGCTGTGTTCGTGCTCGCTCTGGGCGGTTGCCCGGATCTGCACGATGACCTCGGGCCCGAGGGTGATCTCACGCCCGTGGAAGATGCCGGCCGCACCGTCGATCCGATCGAAGCCAAGGACGACAGCAGCGTAGCGAAGCGCGACGCGACGGTCGTTGCCGAGCCGAAGGATGCCGCGCCAGCGGTGAAAGATGCGAGCGCCGAGGACGCCGGCGATCACGACGCGGGCAGCGAAGTCGACGCCAGCTCGAGCGATGCCGGCAGCGAGCCGAGCGACGCGGGGAGCGAGCCGACCGTGGGCTCGTTCGCGAGCGTGTACGCGCTGATCGTCGAGAGCTGCGTGGGTTGCCACGGTGCGGGCAAGACGCTCGACCTCTCCTCGCCGGAGCTGGCGCTCGCTGGCCTGGTCGGTGTGGAAGCGAAGTACGCAGCGTGCGTGTCCGACGGCGGCGTGACGCCGGTGCGTGTGGTCGCGGGCGAGCCCGAGTCGAGCCTGCTGATCGCGAAGCTCGAGGGCACGCAGAGCTGCGGCAAGCAGATGCCGCCCAAGGCCCTGCTCGAGGCGGAGAAGATCAAGGTCTTCCGCGCCTGGGTCGCGGCCGGCGCTTCGGCTCAGTGAATCGTCGGCGGCTCTTGCTTGCGTGCTTCGCACATCAGCAGGGCCGCCTCGATGCGCGCGGCGAAGCGGTCGACCAGGCGCTCGGCGCGCAGATCTTCCAGCACGTCGAGCAGCTCCGCGAGCTCACGCTCCGCGAACGACACGATCACGTAGTCTGCGTGCGCGGCCGCGAGTGCGAGCGGCAAGCGCAGGCTCAGCACGTCCACCGCACGCCGCGTGGCCGCGAGCTCGTCGAGCCGTGTGAACACCATCGCGTCGCTGCGGTCGAGCTCGTCCTTCTGCTCCTGCTCGGTCAGGTCCCAGCGCGAGTCGCGCCAGCCGAGCACCGCGCCGCTGCCCGCACAGCCGGAGCAGAACCACTCGCAGGCGTCTCCGA
>DASUME010000296.1:0-11452 GCA_036277895.1 Polyangiales bacterium | reverse complement strand
TGGAGCTGTCGATTTTTGCGCGCAGGGTAAGCTCCCTGACGCAGATCAGCTGGGCGTGGACGCGCGTTGCGGGCTCCCGGGGCAGCAACTAGAGTCGCGCCGGTGAAGGCTACCAAAGCTTGGGCTGCGCTCGCTTGGCTCCTGCTCCCCGTGCAGGTACACGCGCAAGACAAGCTGTGGGGCGTGGGCCTGCACCTAGGTGGCATCAAGTCCGATTACGAGACGGCAGACACCGCTCTGCGCGGACTCGGGGCAGACAGCTTTCGCGACGACCTCTACTGGCGCACCGTCGAGCAGACGCGCAATCAGTTCGAGCTGCCGCGTAACCTCGGCGATCTCCAGAAGCTGATCGTACTCGGCGGCCAAAACGGACTGCGTGGCGTGGTCGTGCTCGACTACGGCAACCCGCTCTATTTTCAGGGCCTGCCGAAGACCGATGCGGACCGAGATGCCTACGCCCGCTACGTGAGCTGGGTCGCGCAGAGCTACGGCAAGTCGGTCGCTGCGTTCGAGGTTTGGAACGAGTGGAACATCGGCGGCGGCAGCGAGCCGCGCGAGACCGGTGACGCGATCAGCGCGCGCGAGTACGTGAAGCTGCTCAAGCGTGTGCGCCCCGTGCTGAAGGCCGACGCCCCCGGCGTGCCCGTGATCGCAGGCGGGCTGGCCAACCGCCAGCTGGACTGGGTGAAGAGCTTCGCGGAGCACGGCGGCTTCAGCCACTGCGACGGCTTCTCGGTACACCCCTACAACCACCACGATCGCGACGCGAGCGCGGAAGACGTCGTGCGCTGGCTCGACGAGCTGAACGTACTCATCAAGCTGAAGGCGAAGAGGCCCGTTCCGATCTGGGTGACCGAGATCGGCTGGCCCACTCACGATGGTGAGGGCGCGAGCACGGAGGTGCAGAGCGCGCAGCGCCTGCTCAAGATGAACCTGCTACTCGCCACACGCAGCTACATCCGTGGCGTGTGGTGGTACGACTTGTTCGACGACGGCGACGATCCGCGCGAGATGGAGCACAACTTCGGCCTGATCCGCGTGCGCGGAGAGAAGAAGCCCAGCTACGCGGCGCTGCGTTTGTTTCTGCAGCACGTCAAGCAGGCGAAGTTCGTGAGAGACGTCTCGGCGCACGACGCGGTCGGACTGCAGTTCAAGGGCGCCAAGGGCGAGCGTCTGTTTGCGGTCTGGGCGCGCGAAGGGCAGAGCGACAAGCGCTTGAAGGTGACGGGCGGCTTCACACTCGTCCCGATCGACGGCGCGAACAACGCGCGCGTACAGAGCGAGCTCGAGTCCGGCAGCGCCACGCTCGGCCCCTGGCCAGTGCTGCTCGAGCTCGCCCCGGATGCGAAGCTCGAGCTGTCTGCCAAGCGCGGCCTGGGGTGCTCGCCCTGATGCTCAGCGGACCTCGTCGAGCGACTCTCGGATCTTGGCGCCGGTGAGGTCCCAGGAGAAACGGCGCGCGTTGGCGAGGCCGAGCTCCCGCAGACGCTCCCGCTCCGCGCCATCGTGCTTGAGGCTAGAGAGCGCCTCTGCGATCTCCTCGACATGGGTCGGATCGACCAACAGCGCCGCGCCGCCTGCGACCTCGGGCAGCGAGCACACGCTGGAGGTCACCACGGGTGCGCCGCACGCCATGCTCTCGATCACGGGTAGGCCAAAGCCTTCGTACAGGCTCGCGAACACCACCTGCTCCGCGCCGCGGTAGACGCTCGCCAGCAAGGTGTCGTCGACCGGCCCGAGGAACTGCACGCGCGAAGCGAGGCCCAGCTCGTGGGCAACCTCGAGCAAGTGTGTGGTCGGCAGGCCGAGGAACAACAGCTTCGTGGGCGTGCCCGCGTACGCCGCCGCGAAGCCGCGCATCGTACGCTCCTCGTTCTTGTGCGGACGCCGGCTACACGGGCAGAACACGTAAGGCACGTCCGAGCGATAGCGTTCACCGTCAGGGGTGAATGCACTCCCGACCCCGTTGCCCACGTTGATGATCAGACTCTCGTCCAGTCCTGACCACTCCGCGATCCGCGCTCGCGAATACTCGGAGACCGTGAACACCTTGAGCGCCCGCCGACAGGCCGGCTTCATGATCAGCTCGTAGTAAGCCGTCTTGAGCGGGTGCCGATTCTCCTCGTTGTCGATGTGCGCGAGGTCGTGGATCGTGAAGGCGAACGAATGATTGGACAGCGGGGAGTTGTAGCCGGGCGAAAAGAACACGTCGCCGCGCTCTCCCGCGAGCTTCAGCGCAGAATAGAAGCAGTCGAGCGGATGCCAGGGCTTGAGCGTCCCCGTGAACTCGGTGGCGTCGTCGAGCCGCTTGTAGACCTCGCGTGCGAACCGACCCACTCCGTGCTCGCCGTACCAGCGAGCGTCGAACAAAATCCGCTTCAAAACTTGGCCCCCACCGTCGCCTGTCTAGGTGGCCGGACTCCTTCGTTTCCGTGGGGGCCCGGACCTGAGGCCTACCAATTGGCACGTCATCGACGGGAAGCCAATGATTGGTTGCGTCAGGGAGAGCGCTCAGCCAGGTGGCAATAGACGCCCGACCTGACGCGAGTCGCGGCCCCAGAGCTTCGCCCAGCTGCCGTTGGAAGGTGGCGTACGTTGCCCGCGCCGGACGACGGGCGCCGCGTCGTTGACCACCACGCTGAGCCCGTGGGCCGCGATCGGCGCGAGCTTCTGCACGTGCTCCACGGCGTCGGCGCGCAGCGTGTGGCGCAGGCGCATCACGCTGATCACCTGGTCGGCCAGCGGCGCGAGCACGAGCGGGTCCGCCACCAGCGGGAAGCTCGGCCCGTCGATCAACACGAAGTCGTAGCGGCTTCGTGCCTCCATCAGGAAGCGCGCCATCCGCTCGCCCGAGAGCTCGCCCGGCGTGGGTCGACCGGCGCCGATCGAGAAGAACTCGCCGAACTGCCCCGCCACCGGGCGCACCGCATCGCGCCAGCTGTGCTGCCCGTTCAAGATCCCGCGTAGGCCCCGGCTGTCGTCGCCGCCGGTGAGCATGTGGTGGGTGGGGTTGCGCAGATCGGCATCGATCACGAGCACCCACTTCTGATCGGCCGCGAGCACCGCCGCGAGCGAGAGCGCGGTCAGCGTCTTGCCGTCGCCCTGGGACGGAGAGGTGATCAGGATCACGCTGCCCGCGCCCTGCCGCGACGACTGGTAGATGCTCGCGCGCAGACCTCGGAACGCCTCGGCCGAGCCCGACACGCGCTCGCCCATCAGCGAGTCGAAGCCCTGCTCGCGCTCGGCGGGCATCGAGCGCTTGGGCACGCTCGCCAGCACCGGTGCCCCGCCCGCGATCGCACGTACCTCTTGCTCGCTCTGAAGCGTGGTCGCGGCGAAGCGCTGGAACAGCACGATGCACATGCCGATCACCAACCCGAGCACACCGCTCGCGAACGCCAGCAGCAGCTTGGGCGAGCTCTCTTCCACGGGCGCTTCGGGCCGATCGAGCACGCGGTTCTTGGACACCGTCGATGCCTTCAAGATCGCCGCCTGCTGCTGCCGCTCGAGCAGCTGCGAGTACAGCTTGCTGTACACGTCCGACTCGCGCGCGATCTGCGCCAGGCCGACCTCCGCGCCGGGCACCGTCTTCAGCTTGTCCTGGAACTGCCCGATGATGTTGGTCAGCGTGCCGAGGTTCTCCTGCGCGCGCGCCAGGCGTCCGGTGACGTAGTTGCGCACGGTCTCGGTCTGCGCCGCGATCTGAGCCTTCGCGTTGCGGACGTCCGGCGCGGTGTCCAGGAACTTACCTTGCAGCTCGGTCAGGTTCTGACGCGCCGTCGAGAGCGACTTGCCGAGCCCCTCGAGCACGGTGTCGCTCGCCTCGCCGAGCAGGTACGCCTCGACATTCGCCCCCGGATCCTTGAGCGCACGCTTGATGTCCGAGAGCGCCGCGACCTGGAGCCGCGCCTGCACGCGTTGCTCCTCGTACTTCGCGACCTGCTCGATCATGGACTTGGCTTCGTTGTCCATGACCACGCCGTCCGTGTTGGCGCGGTAGTCGGCGAGCTTCTGCTGCGTGCCGTCGAGCACACCGCGCATCTCCGCCAGCTGCTGCTTCACGAACGACTCGGCGGCCGTCGCGTCCGCGGTCTTCCACTTCTGGCGCTCGTCCAGGTACACGCGCATCAGCTCGCGCAGGAAGGTCGCCGCGAGGATCGGGTTGCGATTGAGGTAGTCGAGCGTGACCACCTTCACCTGCTCGCCGCCCGAAGCGCTTAGCTTGGCCGCGGTGATCGTCAGGTCGTCGAGCGCCTTCACCAGCGTCGCGTCGAGCCCGTTCACCTCGAGGTCGTACTCGCTGCCGGGAGCCGGTGTGCCGCGATCGCCGCGGTGCAGCGTGAAGCTCGCCAACGGAAGCGTCAGCGGCCGGTCGAGGGTGCCCTTGCCGAGCGCGTGACCGTCCGAGGAGACCTGATACTCGGTCGGGCTGTCGAAGCGCACCTGCAGCTTCTGCGGCTCCAGGATGCCCTCGCCGAGCGCCGCATCGGACGCGCTGAGCTCGCCCGCGGCGCCGCGGATCTCGCTCGGGTCGCGGCCGACCAGCAGCCACTTGTAGAGCCGCGGGGGCTTCCAGCCCTTGGGCCGCACGGTCACGTTGAGGCCCGCGCTCGCGATCGCCTGCTTGACCAGCGAGTGGCTGCGCATGATCTCGATCTCGCTCGCCACCTCACCGGACGCGCCGCCGAGCAGGTCGAGATCGTTGCGCTGGCCCGCGCTCTGCGCCTTGTTGTCGAGCTCGCCGAGGTAGAGCCGGCCGGTGGCCTTGAAGCTCATGCGCATGAGCAAGGTCGCCGCCAACACCACGAGCATGATCGAGAAGCCGACGCGCGCGATGAAGCGCCAGTTCTCGGCGATCGCCTTGAACAGCGTGCCCACGTCGATGTTGTTGCTCGGCGGCTGGAGCGGGAGCTGCGAGGGCGGCGCCTGAACGGCTACGTGATGACGCGGGTGCCCGAGCTGATTGCGAGGCCCCTCGTAGGAAGGAACGATCGAATCGCGCGACTCGCGGTCATTGGGAGTCACGGGTCAGACCTCCGGTTTGCTGAAGGTATCTGAGCTGAACGAATGGGTTCAGCAAGCCGGACACCGTCTGCAGCGTGGGCAGCAGCTGCTCCAGCGCCATGTTCCAGGTGGTAAACGGACGCGCGGGCACAAAGACGACGTCGCCCGGCTCGAGCACGAAGTCACCGGCCTCACCTTTGAGGATCGCGCTGGCGTCGACCACGAACAGCTCGGCGCGCGGCCCCTCGCTGCGGATGATGCGCGTGTTTCCGAGCTTGGCGAGCGCCCGGTCGCGATAGCCGTAGCCCGCCACCGCCAGCGCTTGCATGAGCGTCAGGCGGCCGTTCCGGAACGGCACGGGCCCGCCCTTGGCAGCGCCGTTGGGGGCCCCCGCGAACACGAAGACCTGCTCGTTGCTGTTGTCCGGGACCATGATCACGTCACCGGTACGCAGGGGGATGTTCTGGGTGAGGTCTCCGTCGCGCACCAGACGTGTGAAGTTGATCGGCAGCTTCCTGCCGTTGCGCGCGATGTACGACGTGCGCAGACTCGCGTTGCTGAACACCACGCTGCCGCCCAGACCCATCGCCTCCAGCAGTCGCAGCGGCCGATCGCTGTACTTGATGCCCGGGATCACGAACTGCCCCAGCAGGTAATAGCGGGTCGTCGTGTACGACGAGACTTGCACCGTCACCTTGGGGTCTCGCACGTAGACTGCGAGCTCGGTCTCGAGGAACTTGCGCAGCTGCTCCAGCGTCTTGCCAGCGACCTTCACCGACCCGATCAGCGGCAGCTGCATGGTGCCGTCGTTGTCGACCTGCAGCGACGCGCGCGAGCCAGCGACCGTGCCGCCGGCGTAGGTCGCGATGGCGAGCTCGGGATGGTTGTAGACGGCCACCAGCAGCTGGTCGCCCGGGCCGACGCGGTAGGCGTCGCCTTCGCGCTCGCCCACCAGCTGCTGCATCAGAGCGGGATCCAGCTGGGTCTCTTCGCGCGTGACGATGCTCGACGGAATCGTCTTGCGCGTGACCGCAGCACCGCAGCCCGCCACCAGCACCATCGTCCACAAAGCAAGCCCGAAGCCGAAACGCGCTCTACCCAAGGTATCCCTCGCCTGAAGCGCAGAGAGCGCCTCCGGGGGGGCGCTCTACTGCGATTTCGCTCGCTCGTCGAATGGCACGAGCCGGGTCGCGCCTTGGATCTCTAGTACGCGTTCTTGTTCACGAAGCCCTTGTAGAGGGTGATGAACAGGATCTTGATGTCGAGAGCGTAAGACCAGTTACGGATGTAGAACAAGTCGCACTCGATGCGGCGATCGAGCGACGTGTTGCCGCGCCAACCGTTCACCTGCGCCCAGCCCGTGATGCCGGACTTCACCTTGTGGCGCACGTTGTAGAGCGGGATCTCGGTGCGGAACTTGGTCACGAACACCGGGCGCTCGGGGCGGGGTCCCACCAGCGACATGTCGCCGCGCACCACGTTCCAGAACTGCGGCAGCTCGTCGAGGCTGGTCTTGCGCAGGAAGGTGCCGAAGGCCGTACGGCGGTCGTCGACGGCCTGCGCCCAGACGGCACCCGACTTGGTCTCCGCGTCCGCCTTCATCGAGCGGAACTTGAGCATCTTGAAGGTGCGGCCGTCGAGGCCCATGCGCTCCTGGCCGTAGAGCATCGGGCCCGGCGACGTGAGCTTCACGAGCACGCCGATCAGCAGCATCAGCGGCGAGAGCAAGACCAGCGCGCACACGGCGCCGAGCAGGTCCGTCGCGCGCTTCGCGAGCGCGCCGACTCCGAACATCGGCGAGTCATTGAGGCGCATCACCGGGAAGCCGTCGATGTTCTCGACCTCGCAGCCGAGCGTCACGTAGCGCAGGATGTCAGGGACGATGCGCACGTCGATCGTCTCGTCGCGCAGGCGGGCGAGCACGGTGTCGAGCGACTCGTGCTGGTCGGGCAACAGCGCGATGAAGACCTCGTCGATGCGCTCGGTGCGCAGGATACCGTCGAGCTGCTCGAGGTGGCCGATCACCGGCTGGCCGGCGAGCGACGTGATCTCCGAGTTCTCGTGCGTGAGCACGCCGCGCACGCGCAGGCCGAGCTCGGGGAAGGAGACCACGCGGCGCATCACGCTCTCGAGCGCGGCGCCCTCGCCGATGAACAGCGCGTGGCGAAGGTTGAAGCCGCGAGCGCGCACGTTGCGCAGCGCCGTGCGCAGCACCATGCGGAAGCCGGCCACGCCGAGGAAGCCGATCACCGCGAAGTAGACCATCACGAGGCGCGAGAACTTGTAGTCCTCGAACATGTAGGTGATCGCGATGAAGCTCAGCAGCGCGACGCCGTGAGCGCGCAGGATGCGCTGGAGCTCCGCGATCCGGCCGAGCGCGCGGCGCGACGTGTACACGCGCATCCAGGTGAACGTGGCCATCCACAGGATGCCGATCAGCGGAGCCAGCGCCGAGTACTTCGCGAACGGCGGGAGCTCGGTGGCTGCGATCGGTGAGACGAAGAACCGGAACCAGTAAGCCAGCAGCCAGGCCACCACCACGATCGTCGCATCGACGATCCGGTAAATGCCGCCGACCGTGTCTTGGTAACGCTTCAACATGAAGACTCCTGACCGCGTGGATTCAGAGGAGAAAGCAAGGTAGGCCGTGGGCTTGAAGCCCAGGTTGCGAAGGTAGAGGGGGACTCACTCGACCGATTCGCTGGGGGGACTGTTCGAGTACCGAGCCGCGGCGCTCTAGCACGTACAGTGTAGCCAATCATCTCGCAGGATGGGTGCACCGCGTCAAGAGTCTTGGTGGAAAAATTTCGGCTGGTTGGATCCGGCGCCATGTTCGAACCGCGGGTTTCTGCGCCCTGCAACACAGGGCTCTCGAGTCTTGCGACTTAGCTCGCTGTACGTAGCCCGAAGCGTACGCGCGTTCGCGAGGCGTGCATCCGCATCGTGCCTAACAGGGCGCAGAAAATGCCGATTGTATGAGTCTCGCGTACATGGGCTCACTACGTGATTGGCCGGGGAAATGCCATCGTTGACCTGTCGAAACACGCGCAGGTGGCTGTGCGATGACGCCGCGAAGGTTGATACCCCGCGGGCGGGTCTGCGCTCGTTGCCCGCCTGTCGCTACACCCCGGCTCGAACCACCCGCCACGTCTCGGAGTGCTGGTCGGTGTGCTCGACGAGCGCTGCTGCTACGGCGCGGTATCACAGGAGCCAGCGCATCGCGCGCAGGACTCCCAGCGCTTGCGGCCAAGCGCTGTCGAGCCCGGCCAGAGTGCACGCGTGCGGGTGGGTCGTCGTACCCTGGGCGCATGCTCAAAGATCGCTGCACGATGGACCTGGTCGAGCGCAATGGGAGGTTGCGCTATCGAATCGACGATCGCGTGCTGAGCGGGGGCACGCCGGTCGACCTGTGCTTCTCCGGCGGCTGGGTCACCGGCCGCTTCGAGTGGAGTGGCGACGCGCACGAACGCCCACGATTCCACTACTCGATCGAGCTGCTCGGCGAGGGTGCCGTGGAGACCGGCTCGATCGAGATCCCCGACGGGGCGGTCGTTCGCTGGCCACTGTATTCACGGAATGCCGCACAAGAGTAACGTCAGCCCCACCGACGTGCGCTTTCGCTAGCTCTCCAGTCCGCGCAGCCGATCTTCGTGTCCTTGCGCGCGGACGCGAGCGGGTCGAGTGCGCGCGCTTGCGGTGCTCAGACGCGCATCGTGCGCGCGATCGGGAGCTCACGAATGCGGGTGCCGGTCAGGGCGAAGATTGCGTTCGCGAGAGCCGGGGCCACGGGCGGCACGCCGGGCTCCCCCACGCCGGCGGGCGGCGCGTCGCTCTGGATGACCTCGACGTGGATCGCGCGCGGGGCCTCGGGGAGGCGCAGCAAGCGATGGCTGCGCAGGTTGCTCTGCTGCGCGATGCCGCCCTCCATCGTGATCTCCCCATACAGCGCCTGACTCAGCCCGAACAACACCGCACCCTCCAGCTGCGAGTGAACACGCTCCGCGTTCACGATCGTGCCGGCGTCAGCCACGATCCAAGCCTCGTCCACCGCGATCCGTGCCGACGAGGTCTTGACCACCGAGATCACCACCGCGACGCACGTGAGGAAGCTGCGATGCACCGCCAGCCCGAGCGAGCGGCCCTCGCGCGCGCGGTCACTCCACCTCGCGAGCGTGGTCGCGCGCTCCAGCACGTGGCGGTGGCGCGCGGTATCGATCGGATGCTCTGCGAGAGGTTGGCCGTAGTTCCGGTACTCGCTGACGCCGAGGTCCGCCAGCGACCAGAGCCTCGCCGGGCCGAGCAGCTCGAGCTGATGCACGAGCGGGTCCTGCGCGCGCAGGGCTGCGAGCTCATCGATGAAGCTCTGCACCGCGAACGCGTGGTAGATGTTCGCGACCGAGCGCAGCCAGCCGATGCGCGTGAAGGCCTTCGCGTCGCACGCTTCGCCTCGCAGGTTGGGCACGTCGATCGGCACGTCCAGGAAGCCGAGGCCGAGCGAGCCAGCGTCGGGCGAAGCCGTGCCCTTGAGCGTCGACGCGATCGGCGGAAACGCGGTGCGGTGGTGCCACGCGATCAGCTTGCCGCCTGCATCGAGCCCGGCTTCGAGGCGCTGCGCACTGACCGAGTGATAGAAGTCGTGCCGGAGGTCGTCCTCGCGGGTCCACTGCACGCGCACCGGAACGCCCGCTTCCTTGGCGACCAGCGCAGCCTCCACGATGAAGTCCGGCTTGGACTTCCGGCCGAAGCCGCCGCCGAGCAAGGTGACGTGCACGACGACGTTGGCTTCGTCGAAGCCGAGCGCCTTCGCGAGCTCGCTGCGCGCGGTCTGCGGGTCTTGCGTGCATGCCCACACCTCACATCGTTCCCCGTGCACGCTCGCGAGCGCGGCGGGTGGCTCCATCGTCGCGTGCGGGAGGTACGGCGTGTAGTACAGCGCCTCGTGACGCTTCGCTGCCCCCCGCCAGCGCGCCGTCGACGTCCCCGATGTTGCGCCAGGCTTTGCCTGCCGTGCTCACCGCCGCTTCGAGCGTCTTCCGGTAGGCGCCCGACTCGTGCTCTGCGTTCGCGCCGTGATCCCAGGTGACGTCGAGCGCCTCGCGCCCGCGCATCGCCGCCCAGGTGTTGTCGGCGACGACCGCGACGCCGCCGAGCGGCTGGAACTTGAACGGCAACGTCAGCGCAGGCAGCACCACCACGCGGCGAACGCCAGGCACAGTCAGCGCGCGCGACGCATCGTGCGCGAGCAGCTTGCCGCCGGCGACGGGCGGCCGCGCGATCACCGCGACGAGCATGCCGGGCAGCTTCAGGTCGGCCGCGTAGATCGCGCGACCCGTGACGATGTCGGGAGCATCGACGAGCGGCATGGCCTTGCCCAACATGCGCAGCTCGGAACGTGGGCGAAGCACGATGTCCGCGGTCGCGGGAACCGACAGCTTCGCGGCCACGCTCGCGAGCTCGCCGAAGCCCGCGCTACGCTTGCTGCGCGCGTGCGTGACGACGTGATCGTGCACCTCGAGCTCTGACACCGGCACCTTCCAGCGCCTGGCCGCGGCCGACGCCAACATCATGCGCGCAGCGGCCCCGGTGCGCCGAAGATCGTCGAACGCCTTGCGCACGCTCGTCGAGCCGTCCGTGTTCTGATCGCCGTAGGCTTTGTCGCCGTCGGCTTGCACGATCTTCACGCGTGCGAAGTCCGCGCCGAGCTCGTCTGCGATCAAGGCCGGCAGCGAGCTGCGTACACCCTGCCCCATCTCCGAGCGCGCGCAGGCGATCGTGACCAGGCCGTCGGTCGCGATGTGTACGAACACATTGGGGCGGAAGCCCGCCTCCACGCTGGGCACCTGCGACAATGCGAGGTGCTGCGCCACGGCACGCGTCGAGCCCATCAGCGCGAGGCCGCCGACACCGAGCCCGAGCCGCACCAGCATCGCGCGCCGCGGAATGCTCACGCTCATGGCAGCCCCGCGGCCTTCTTCACCGCCGCGCGAATGCGTAGGTACGTTCCGCATCGACAGAGGTTGCCCGCGAGCGACTGATCGATCTCCGCATCCGCGGGCGCGGGCTTCTTGGACAGCAGCGCCGCGGCGCTCATGATCTGCCCGGACTGGCAGTACCCGCACTGCGGCACACCGAGCTCGACCCACGCCTTCTGCAGCGGGTGCGAGCCGTCCGGAGACAAGCCCTCGATCGTCGTCAGTGCGTGGCCCACGGCGCGGCGCGCGGGCGTGACGCACGAGCGGATCGCCTCGCCGTCGAGGTGGATCACACACGCGCCGCAGTGCGCCTGTCCGCAGCCGAACTTGGTGCCGGTCAGACCGATCACGTCGCGCACGACCCACAACAACGGCATCTCCGGATCGACGTCGAGCTCGTGGCTCTGCCCGTTCACTTGCAGCTTGAGCGTCATGGTCCCTCACTTCGCGGACAGGCGGCGCCGGCGGCCACCCAC
>DASUME010000295.1:0-7056 GCA_036277895.1 Polyangiales bacterium | reverse complement strand
GAAGTACATCATCGGCGTGGGCACGACGCCGATGTCGACCAGGGTCAGGCCGGTCTCCAACAAGCCTGCGCGCAGCGCGGCGTGCAAGCGAGGCGAGCTCAAGCGGCAGTCGCGGCCCAGCGCGATGCGGCTGAGCTGCTTACGCTGCAGGTAGGTGCCGAGCGCGCGGCCGAGGTCGGTCGCCAACGAATCCGGCATGTCGCGGTCGGCGACGCCGCGGATGTCGTATTCACGAAAGATATGGCCTGGGATCATCGTGCCTCTCCTAGCGCAAGCCACCGCCCGCGTCAGAACTGTTTGCTGTCGCGTTGCTTGAGCGCATTCACGACTGCGCGCACGTCTTGCGCGCGACTGCGCGGCATCACCAGCACAGCGTCCTCGGTGTCCACCACCACGATGTCTTCGAGCCCGAGCACCGCGACGACCTTGCCCTCGCGCGCGCGCACGTAGGAACCCTTGGTGTCGATGGCGACCACGTGCCCGAACAGCGCATTGTCTTCCGCGTCGTGCGGCGCGAGCTCCCAGGCGCTCGTCCAGCTGCCCACGTCGGACCAGCCGAAGTCGCCCGGCACCACCGCCACGCGCGCTGCCTCTTCCATCACGCCGTGGTCGATCGAGATGTTCGGCAAGCTGGCGTAGGTATCGCGCACGAGGGCAAGCTCTTCCCCGCGCTTGGCCGCTTCGTCGTACTTGCTCAACATCTCGCCGAGGGACGGCAGGTGCTGGCGCACCGCGGCCAACATGATGTCCGCGCGGAAGAAGAACATGCCGCTGTTCCACAGGAAGCGACCCGCTGCCAGGAACTGCTGTGCGCGCTCCTGATCCGGCTTCTCGACGAAGCGCCGCGCGCGATACACCTGCGGCGCCAGCTCCTCCCCGAGCTCGACGTAGCCGTAGCCCGTCTCCGGCCGCGTGGGCTTGATGCCGACCGTGACCATGTCGCCATCGCGTGCGGCCTTGACTGCGGTCTCGAGCACCGACAGGTACCCGCGCTCGTCCGCGATGTGATGATCGGCGGGCAGCACCACGACGACTGCCTCCGGATCGATGCGCGCGATCACCGAAGTGGCCCAGCCGACACATGGCGCCGTGTTGCGACCCAGCGGCTCCGCGAGGATGTTCTCGGGTGGCAGCTCCGGCAACTCGGCGCGCGTTTGCTCGGCCAGCAGCTCCGAGCACACCACGAACGTGCGCTCGGGCGCGATCAGCGGCGCGATCCGACGCTGGGTCTCACGGAGAAGCGAGCTGTCGGATCCGCCCAACGGGAGCAACTGCTTGGGCCGCGCGGCGCGAGACAGCGGCCAGAATCGCGTTCCCACGCCGCCAGCCATGATTACGCCAAACGTCCTGGCCATACTACTCCTCGAAGGACCCGGCGAGCATAGCAGCGCATCGTCACCAGGCTCGCTACCAGACAGTCGAATCAGACTGTTGCTCGCTTGCTGTGACCAGAGAGATCACGTCGTTGTTACGTCTCTACTTCGCACGCGAGTCGGCTGCGAACGAGTTGATGTTCAGCTTTCATAACGGGCTGTTGATCATATGCCGCCGTCAGACGGATCCTTCGCGGGATCCTTGCTGTAGCAGCGATCGTTGTTCGCACAGGTCTGATCGCTCGCGCAATCGCTCGCGCGGATGCACTCGTCGCGGCACTCGCCGCCGGCGCAGACCTGCTTGCCGAGGCAGTCGACGGCGACGGCGCAAGGGGTCGACTCGTCGAGCTGGCAGACCCGCCTGTTGGTCCCTGCGTCATCGACCTCGAGGCCGCGCACGCAGCGCTGCGCGCCGGGACAGACGGCATCTGTGGCGCACGGTTGCTGACAGAGCTGGAACTCGCAGACCAGCCCGGGCTGACATTGCGTGTCGCCGCTGCAGCCGCCTCCGAGGGGGCGAGGGCTGGTGTCGCCGTCGTCACTACACGCGGCAAAGATGAGCAGGGCGAGGACGAGACGGGTCGATTGCACTCGGTAAGCCTCCGGATGACGGTCGCGCACACTGCGGCATAGCGCGGGCGGGAGAGTCTTTCATACGTTGCGAGCCAGCGTACCGTGTCTCGGCATCACGCTAGCCAGTCCTCGGTCGCTCTGCGGACAATCGAGTTGCGCTGTCAGGCAGCGCCTCGGGGGACATGGAACGCTCTCTGTACTGGGGTCGAAGTGTGCTCGCGATCGCGCTGATCGTGGGTTCTGGTTGTGGCGGCAAGGACGGCGGCGGCGGCGTGCTGGTCGACGGCGGAGGCGATACGCCCGATGCCACGGTCGACGCGGGCCGGGACGCTGGCAGGGATGCCAAGGTCGGTCCGATCACGTCGTTCACGATCGAGCCCGCTGCGCTCGCGCTGGACTCGATGCCGGCGCAGCCGGTGCAGTTCGTGGCGCGGCTGCCGAACGGCATGCCGTCCAACGTGCCGGTGAGCTGGGTAGTCGAGCCAAAGGAGCTCGGCAGCATCGACGCCAACGGCCTGTTCACGCCGAGCGGCGCCAGCGGCAACCTGAAGATCACCGCGAAGGCTGCCTCGATCACGGTGACGGTGACCGTCGCGGTCACGGTGAACGCGGTGCAGAGTGGCGACCCGGACTTCGGCACCACGCCCGACGGAGCAGGTGGCGTGGGCGGCGTGGGCGGCGAAGGGGGCGGCTCGACGGTGAGCGATCCGGGGCTGCGTGCGGCGCTCGACGCTCCGCCCAGCGACGACACCGGCTTCACGTGGCTCTATCCGTACGACGGCACGGTGTGGCCGCGTGGCTTGCCCGCGCCTCTGCTGCAGTGGAAGCGCGGCGAGCACGCACCGATCGCGGTGAAGATCGCGGTCTCGGTCGACGACAGCTACCGCACCACGCTCTACCTCGGTGCGCCCAAGAACGTGACCACGATCGATCGCATCCCGCTGCCGCAGGCGGTGTGGCGTGCGGCGCAGCTGTCTGGAAAGACGATGAAGCTCGCGCTGACGTTCGTGGCAGATGAGGGCGGCCTCAAGACGTACAGGGCGAGCAAGGAGCTCACGTTCACCACGGCGCCCACCGACCTGAAGGGCATCGTCTACTACAACTCGTACGGCACCAAGCTGGCCGAGAACTTCGGCGGCGCCAAGCCCAACAACGGTCGCTTCGGCGGCGCCACCCTGGGCATCGAAGGCGGCTCGTTCGATCCCAAGCTCGTCGCTGGCACGACCACGCCGGACGAGTCCGGCTGCCGCGTCTGCCACACGGTCTCGGCGGACGGAACGACGCTGATCGCCCTCCACAGCGACAACATGGAGGCGTCGGTGTACGACCTGCGCACGGGCATCGAGCGCGTCGTGCCGACCGCCGACCGGGGCAAGTTCGGCTGGGCAGGGCTCTATCCGGACGGCAGCTTCGCGCTCGGATCGTCGGGCCCGCCCGGCTCGAGCGGCCAGAACGTCGCGAGCTTGAACAAGAGCGAGCTGTACAGCGTCGTCGATGGCTCGCTGGCGACCAGCACAGGCTTCGCGGCGGTGGCCACGCAAGCCGCGACGCCGCAGTTCTCGCCGGACGGCCGCATGGTCGCGTTCAACGGCTACCAGGGGGCTGGCGCCGGCGGGCTGTCGGGCAATGGCCGGACCTTGTTCGTGATGGACGTGCGCAAGGACGCGAGCGGGTTCGAGTTCAGCAATGCGAAGCCGGTCTTCACCGCGGCGGCGAGCAGCCAGATGCCGGGTTGGCCGTTCTTCCTGCCCGACAACAGCGGCGTGGTGTTCGAGCTGGAGCTCGCGGCGGGTGCGGGCAACGAGCACCTGATGACGCGCAAGGGCGCGCGCGGTGAGCTGTGGTGGGCGGACCTGGCCGGCAACGCGCAGGCGCTCGCCAAGGCCAACGGCACCGGCTACCTGCCCGCCAACGCGAGCAGCGGCCATGGCGACGACACGGTGCTCCAGTACGAGCCCACGGTCGCTCCGATCGTCGCGGGTGGCTACGCATGGGTGGTGTTCACGAGCCGGCGCCTCTACGGCAACGTGGCCACGCGCAACCCGTACGAGAGCGACGCGCGCGAGTACGACCTGACGCCGGGCAACAGCGCCGGTCCGACCACCAAGAAGCTGTGGGTGACGGCGATCAGCCTGCCGGTGACGGCCGGCACGGATCCGAGCAGCCCCGCGTTCTACCTGCCCGCGCAGGAGCTGTACGCGGGCAACTCACGCGGCTTCTGGTCGCTCGACGTGTGCAAGGCCGACGGCGAGACCTGCGCAGGCGGCGACGAGTGCTGCAACGGCTACTGCGCGCAGTCGGGCGAGTTCTCGGTCTGCGGCGTGAAGCCGCCGAACACCTGCGCCGCGGAGTACGACGCCTGCAACGTCGACGCGGATTGTTGCCGCACCGGTGCGCCGCTGACCTGCATCGCCAACCACTGCGCGACGCAGATCCTGCTCTGACGCCCGCGAGCTAGGGCTGACGTGACACCCAGCTCGCGAAGTGCTGCGAGAAGGCGATCAGGTCGTCCAAGCCTCGAGTCGCGGCTTGGTGCAACAGGTCGGTCCGCAACTGCACGTAGCCATGGGCGACCGTATTGCGGAAGCCGACGGCGTCTCGCAGCGGCCGCGAAAGCTCCTTGGGGATCACTCCGTGCTCCGCCAAGCGGTCGAAGACCTCCGCGCTGGACACCGCGGGGGACCAGTCTCGGTCCGCGATAAGGTGAGCTCCAAGATCGATCGCGCATTGCACGGCGAGCATCAGATTGAAGGCGGTGAGCTCCGTCGCCGCTTCGTCGTCTTGGTAGAGCAGGGCGTTAGCCTTGCGGACTGCCGCAACCCGGTGGACACGCTTGTCGAGCTCCACGAGCTTGGCAGCCACGACGTCACGGTCGATCATGGTCCCACCCCGCGCCGTGCGACGCGACTCATGAACCGGCTCATCATCCGCTCGTAGTTCGGGGTGTCCAGCTCGTTCACGGCGCGGGCCTGGGCGAGAAAGCTGGCGGCCTGCCCGGGAGCGCGCTCGTAGAGCACGCGCCCGTCGCGCAAGATCGAGCGAAGGAGAGGGAGCGACACCTCGGGGCTTACCGCTACGACGTCGACCTCGCGACGCAGGAGCAGGCTCAAATCCGTGCTCAGACCGAGCACGTCCACACCCTCGCCAACTACCGCGATATCCACGTCGGAGGACGGAGTTGCCTGCTCGCGTGCGACTGAGCCGAAGAGCAGGGCCGCACGCAAGGCCGGCTGCGCCTCGAATGACAGTCGACATTGAGCTGCGAGTGAGCGAGCGCTCGACATGGCGCTTGCACTGTAGCGTGAGGACGAGTCGGCTGGAAGCCGGAGGGGCCTCTCGAGCTCAGCCGCTGTTCTTGAGCACGATGCGCTCGAGCTCTTGCTGCACTTCGGTGTCCACCGGCGCGAGCTCCCAGGTCCAGCTGCGGTGCGTGGTGCGCGGCAGCACCAGGTCCTCGCGCTCGCCGAACACGGCGTAGCTGCGGCCGCCCTGGTTCTTGGCGCGGTACATCGCGTAGTCGGCGCGCTGCAGCAGCTCGCGGCCCGAGGCGCCGTGCTCGGGGTAGTACGCGACGCCGATGCTGACGCCGAGCCGCACCTTGGCGCCCTCGATGTCGAATGGCGTGCTGATCGCCTCCACGACGCGCGCGGCGACTGCGTGGGCGATCGAGGGATTCTCGATGTTCTCCAGCAGCACCACGAACTCGTCGCCGCCGTGGCGCGCCACCAGGTCGTGCTCGCGCACCGAACGCACGATGCGCGACGCCACCTCGGTGAGCAGCTTGTCGCCGACCGGGTGCCCGCGCTGATCGTTCACGTCCTTGAAGCCGTCGAGATCGAGGAACAGCAAGGCGGCGGTGCCGGTGGTGGGCACACCGGCGGCGAAGCGCGTGTCCAGCACGTGGTCGAACCAGGCGCGGTTGGCCAGGCCGGTCAGCGGATCGGTGGCGGCGCTCGTCTGCACACGGGTGAACGCGCCGCGCAAGACTTCGAGTGCGATGCGCGCCTTGGACTCGTGGTCGCTGCCGGTGACGACGGCCTCGAGCTCACGCAATGCCCACTCGACGCGTTCGTCGCTGCGACCCAGGTTCGAGCTGCCTACTGCCATGAGCTGCTACTGCTCTCCCATGGACAGTTACGGTACGCGCGCCGCGTGGGGCCGCGATAGTCCAGCCTGGCTACAACGCACACGAATCAGCGATTTTGGTTGTGCGCGCGAACACCGCGAGCACCGCGACAAGCGCGGCCTTGTAGGCAGCTTTGTGCTGCACACCTCTGCGCGCACCACGCAGGTCGCACACCGCTGCACGCTCACTCGCCGTCGAGCTTGTGACCGTCGAGCAGCTTCTCGTCGAGCTGCTTCTTCTTCTCGCGGAGGTTGCGCTCGGCCGAGCTCACGCCGCGCTTGAGACGGTTTTGCTCGGCGCGCTTCTCGCGTTCTTCGCGCGCCTTCTTCTTCCGATACTTGTTGAGGTTGATCACTTCGCCCATGCGGCGAGCGTACTCCCTTTTGCGCGCGCGCCCCAGCGGTGCGCGCGTTCAGCGCCGAACCTCCGCGCGCGCACTGCCGACCTCCACGCTCACGCCACCGAGGGTCTGTCCCAGTGTCGTAATCACGTCGCAGCGGTAACGTCCGGACGCGCCTGGAGAAACGCGCATTCGTGACCAGGTTCGGAAGCCGGCGCGGCGTCCGCCCTGCACGTTGACCGGGAGCGCCTGAAGCAGCGTGCCGTCGCGCTTCCAGACGTGCAGCAAGCCGTCCTTGAGCCCGCGCGGCGCGCGGATCGCGGTGAAGCACACCAGCTCCTTCACGCTCGCGAACTGCGCTGCCACGCCCACCGGCTCGCGCTCCACCACGCCCGTGCCGATCTGGGCGCGCACGACGCGTAGCGGTGCGGGCGGGATGGCTGCCACGCCGCCGAGCACCAACAACACCGGCACCGCGGCGCCCGCCACCAGCGACCACTTCCGCCACGCCCGCGCGGCGTGATGGAGCACGTTGAGCAGCGGAATTCCGAGGCCGACCACGAGCGCCGAGACCCAGACCGAGACGTGATGCGGCACGCCCAGCATCGGCAGCTCAGCGTTCCAGCCCACGAAGCTCGCGAACG